>JANMOK010000415.1:0-3038 GCA_031369165.1 Paracoccaceae bacterium | reverse complement strand
ATCCTCGCGGTTATAGGCAACGCCACCGCCAGTGCCGCCCATGGTGAAGGCGGGGCGAATGATGGCGGGCAGGCCGACATAGTCGATGGCGGCAATGGCTTCGTCCATCGCGGAATTATAGTCCCAACGGCCATTTTCCAGTTTCTTGGCGGCCACTATGGTTGCCTTGGGGTTTTCCAAACCCAGCCGGTCCATCGCTTCGCGGAACAGCTTGCGATCTTCGGCCATTTCGATGGCGGCGCGTTTGGCCCCGATCAGTTCGACGCCGAATTTTCCCAGCACGCCCATGTCGTCCAGCGCCAAAGCTGTATTCAACCCCGTTTGCCCGCCCATCGTGGGCAGCAGCGCGTCGGGGCGTTCCTTTTCGATGATCTTGGCGACGATTTCCGGGGTGATCGGCTCGATATAGGTCGCATCCGCCATGCCCGGATCAGTCATGATCGTGGCGGGGTTGGAGTTGACCAGAATGACACGGTAACCCTCTTCGCGCAGGGCCTTGCAGGCTTGGGCACCGGAATAATCAAACTCGCAGGCTTGGCCGATGACGATAGGCCCGGCCCCGATGATCAAGATTGAAGAGATGTCGGTTCTTTTTGGCATCGGCACCCGTTTCGGCGTCAAAGGTCAAGCAAATTGCCGTGCTTATAGAGGGTGCTTGGCGGGGTGCAAGCGGGTGCGGGCGGAATCTTTGCCGGCCGACAGATTACGCAAAATTTCGCCTGTAATCAGGCTCGCATCGGCGCTACATCCAAGGCCAGAAACATCGCCGGAACCTGACTTGGCACTATCACCGCAAATCTTGTTTGAGTTTGGTCCATCGGGCGCGGCGGATTTGTTTGTTGATCCGATTGAAATTATCACGGCGCGAACGACAGAAGACGTGATGCCCGCGCTATTGCAGGCGGAGGGCGCTTTGCAACGTGGGTTTTGGGTTGCGGGTTTTTTATCTTACGAAGCAGGCTATGCGTTGGAGCCGAAACTGGTAGCGCTAATGCCGGAAAACCGCCGGGTGCCGATGGTTTGCTTTGGTGTTTTTGCCGGTCCAAATGCGTCAGCCGCAAAAGCACTGTTGATCCGCGCCGATTCACAAGCGGCAATTGCCGACCTGAGTGCTCAGAAAGTCTCCTTGGACGAAACCGCCTATGCAGCGGTCTTTGCCAAGGTGATGGATTTAATCCAGGCCGGGGATATTTATCAAGCCAATTTATCGATGCCGATGCAGGCGCAGATGCGCGGTAATCCGTTGGCATTGTGGGGGGCGTTGCGGCGAAAACAAAGCGTGCGTCACGGGGCGTTGGTGCAGTTGAACGAGGAGGTGACGCTGCTTTCGCGCTCGCCGGAAATGTTCTTTCGCACCAGCAGCGACGGCCTGATCGAGGCGCGACCGATGAAAGGCACGGCACCGCGCAATGCCGATGCGGCGATTGACGCGGCGGTGGCCGAAATTTTGCGCAACGATCCAAAGAACCGCGCGGAAAACCTCATGATCGTCGACCTGCTACGCAACGATTTGGGGCGGATTTGCCGGATTGGCTCGATCCAAGTACCAGAATTATTTGCTATAGAAAGCTATGCCACCGTGCATCAAATGGTCAGCCAAGTGCAGGGACGCTTGATGCCGGGTGTTGGCTTGGCGAAGATATTCAAAGCGTTGTTTCCTTGTGGGTCGGTGACCGGTGCGCCAAAGATTCGTGCTATGGAAGTGATTGAAGAAGTCGAAACCCAACCGCGCGAAGTCTATTGCGGCTCAATCGGTTGGGCGGCGCCGGATGGCAGGGCCGTCTTCAGCGTCGCGATTCGCACGCTGCATTTGTATGGTGAAAGCGAAATCGTGCTGAACGCCGGGGGCGGCATTGTCGCTGACAGCACCGCGCAATCGGAATATGACGAGGCGCTATGGAAAGCCCGTTTCGCGGCATTGCCCAAGAGCAAGGCATGAGCGAGCTGCGGGTGATTGAGACGATACGCTGGGATGGCACGGCTTTGGTGCGGCTTGAGCGGCATTTGGCGCGGATGCAACGGACCTGCGCGGGATTGGGATTTGCGTTTGACATCGGTGCTTTGCAACATGCGCTGGATACTATCGCGGGCGCGCCAAAACGAGTCAGGGTGACTTGCGGTTTGGATGGCGTTCCAAGTATCGAAAGCAGTGCACTATCGCCCAGCCCCGCATTCTGGCGCCTGCAGATCTCGCCGCAGATTTTGGCCGCCGGTAACCCGTGGTTGCGGATCAAAACAACGGAACGCAGGCTCTATGATGCCACGCGAGCGGAATTGCCCAACGGTATTGATGAGGTCATTTTCCTCAATACGCGCGGCGAGGTGTGCGAAGGCACCATCACCAACGTTTTCGCCGATTTCGGCGGCGGGTTGCTGACCCCGGCTGTGTTCAGCGGTTTGCTGCCGGGGATATTGCGCGAGGAAATGCTGGAGCGTGGTGAGTGCCGCGAGGCGGTATTGCTTGAATCTGACTTGCGCTTTGCCAAGCGATTGTTTGCCGGCAATGCGCTGCGCGGATTGATCCCGGTGCAGTTGGCTTGACACTGGACACGGAACAGGCTTGATCGGCGCTTTCTGAAAATCCTGCCACGAGGGTCCTGATGCACGCTTACCGAACCCACACCTGTGCCGCTTTGACCAAAGCCGAAGCCGGGCAAAACGTGCGGCTTTCCGGCTGGGTGCATCGGGTGCGCGACCACGGCGGCGTGTTGTTCATCGATCTGCGCGACCATTATGGGATTACGCAGGTGATTGCTGACAGCGATTCACCGGCGTTTGCGGCACTGGAAAAGGTGCGGTCGGAATGGGTTATCAAGGTTGATGGTTTGGTCAAACTTCGCGGTGCTGGTTTGGTCAATCCGGCGATTCCGACGGGTGAGATCGAGGTTTACGCCGGTGCGATTGAGGTGCTGGGGGCGGCGGATGATTTGCCGATGCCGGTGTTTGGCGATGTGGATTATCCGGAAGAAACGCGGTTGACCTACCGCTTTCTGGACCTGCGCCGCGAGAAGCTGCATGCGAATATGATGCTGCGGTCC
>JANMOK010000390.1:0-1590 GCA_031369165.1 Paracoccaceae bacterium | reverse complement strand
ACGATGACCCCGACGATGACAACCGGAGACAAGGCCCCCGAGCGGCCCTGGCTGAAGAACTGCGCCAAAGCCTGCGGCAAGCCCGCGATAATGCCGGTAAAGATTATCAACGAAATGCCATTGCCGATGCCCCGCGCGGTGATCTGCTCACCCAGCCACATCAAGAACAGCGTGCCGCCGACCAAGGTAATCATGCAACTGGCACGGAAAAACAGCCCCGGATCGGTTGCCAAACCCTGCCCTTCCAAGCCCACGGCGATTGCATACGACTGGAATATCGCCAGAACGACCGTGCCGTATCGGGTATACTGGTTGATTTTCTTGCGGCCCGATTCACCCTCTTTTTTCAGGGCTTCCAGCGCGGGCACCATCGATGACATCAACTGCACGATAATCGAAGCCGAAATATACGGCATGATCCCCAGCGCAAAGATTGCCATCCGGCCAACTGCGCCACCGGTAAACATGTTCAACATTCCGCCAATTCCTTGGTTGGCGGTTTCAAAATACGCTCTCAACTGTTCCGCATCAATTCCAGGAACCGGCACAAAGGTTCCAACCCGATAGACGATCAGCAGGCCAAGCGCGAAAAGGATGCGACTTTGCAGTTCTTTCGCTTTTCCAAATGACCCCCAGCTAAGGTTGGCCGCCATCTGTTCTGCTGCTGATGCCAATATCCGGCCCTCCAAAGAAGCGCCGCCGACCCCAATCCCGGCGTCAGCGGCGCGAAATTACTTGAGAAGATTTAAGGCGCGTTACCCGCGCCCGCAAGGCTTACTCAGCCGCTGTTTCCACTTTTGCTCTTGTTGTGATCGTCAATGACCCGCCTGCCTTCTCAATCGCCTCAACCGCCGCTTTGGAAGCGCCGGTAACAGCAATCGAAATTTTCGAGGTGATTTCACCTTTAGCCAACACCCGAATGCCATCACGTTTGCGGCGGATCAGGCCGCATTCAACCAGCGAATCCTCGGTGATCGGTATTTTCGCGTCAATCTTGCCCGTGTCGATGAACTTCTGGATCAAGCCAATGTTCGTCGCGGCATAATGGTTTGGATTGGGCACGTTAAAGCCGCGTTTGGGCAGACGCATATACAGCGGCATCTGGCCGCCCTCATATGCATTCAACGCCACACCCGAACGAGATTTCTGACCCTTGATACCCCGGCCAGCAGTCTTACCCTTGCCCGAACCCGGACCCCGCGCAACGCGCTTTTTCTTTTTGGTTGCACCCGGATTGTCGTGCAGTTCATGCAGTTTCATGTCGCAAACTCCTATGCCGGAACTGCCCAAGCTGCGACGGCGAGGACAAACACGGCGAACGGTTGATTCTGTGGCGATAGGAAGCCACCGGGGGCGTATAGTGGGGGGAGGCCAGACATTCAAGCATGATCGTAGGGCGGGGTCCACCCCGCTACCCTCACGCCAAATCCGTCAGCGCGAAATCACCGCCCTTGTATAACAACCCCACGCCCCGTTCCTTCGCGCAGGCATAGGCAAAGCAATCGCCAAAGTTCAGATCGGCTTGGTGGCCCACAGCGCGGCCCCAGGCCTGCGCGGCGGTCAGCGCCCCGGTGCCGATGCTGGCGGTCA
>JANMOK010000386.1:0-7223 GCA_031369165.1 Paracoccaceae bacterium | reverse complement strand
GCATTGGAACAGTTCGTGCGGCTGGAAGCCATCGGCCACTGGCGCGAAACGCTGGACTCTGTGCCGCGCGAAGTCATCGTCTCGTTTGGCAACGCAACGCTGATGCTGCGTGACGTCCACGACCAGCCACTGGGCCATTGGTCCCTGCCGGCCACGCAAATCATCAAGCGCGGCGAAAATGGCGTCACCTACGCCACCGATCCGCGCGCCGAGGAAACCCTGCACATCGCCGATTTCGAGATGATCCGCGCCATTGCGGCGGTGACGGCGGCACGGGCAATCCGGCCCGCATACACCGGGAAATCCCGACGCTGGCTTGCGGCCTTGCTCGCCGCCGCCTTGATTGCTTCCGCCATTTGGTATGGCCCCGGCTTGTTGCGCAAACAAGCCGCCATCGCCTTGCCCGCGGCTCAAGCGCTGGAAATTGGAACCTCGGTTCTGGCCGAGCTGGAATCGATCCAGGGTCCGGCCTGCGGCAATGCTGAAAGCGCCTCGCAGGCCTTGATGACCAGGCTGTTCACCGACCCGCTGTTGCTGAAACTGCGCGTTCTAAACCTCTCAGGCCGCCCCAGTGCCAGCCTTCCTGGCGGCCTTATCCTGATCGACAAGAACCTGCTGGACACTCTTCACGAGCCTGACGAGCTGGCCGGATATATCGCGCTGGAAGCAGCACGCGGCAGCGGCCAATCGGCGCTGACCTCCATTCTTGCCGATGCGCCGTTGACCGCCACATTCGGCCTGTTCCTGCGCGGCAGGTTGGATGCGACCCTGGTGACGCAGGTGGCACATCAAATCCTCGCCGACCCCGCATTGCCCGCGCCGCGTTATGATTTCGCCGCCCGACAGACACTTGCCAGCGCGAAAATCAACGCCGTTCCGTTTTCTTCGGCCCTGATACGCGCGGGCATGTCTTACGACCGGGCCAGCGGCTTTAATGTTGCCGCCGTTAACACCATCCCCGCACTGGACGATCAGCAGTGGGTGGCGTTGCAGAATATTTGCGAAGAGTAGGCAGGTCGAACGCCATGATCCCGCACTTCGTCGTCGCCTCCCCCGCCAAAAAATTACCCTTGTGCGAAGGGTGCTGAGCGCCCGTCGCTTCTAACAGTTAGATCAAGTCTCTTCACCTTTGGGCCAAAAAAAAACCGACCGGTCGGTATAGTTTTGCCCAAGAGCCTTCGCACTTGCAGCATAAAATAGCCAGTTTGCCTCTGGGATTCGTACCCGATCCGTATGCACGCCCGGTGCACGTGTTGTGCACGCTTGGTGCACAGCGAATTTGCGTTCATTCACCCGGCATTGTGCGGTGCACACAGCGCTGCTAGGCCGAGCCAATCAGGCCTTTTTCCAACCTAACGACACGGTCCATGCGGGCGGCCAATTCCGGGTTATGGGTGGCAACCAAGGCCGCCATGCCTGTTTGCCGAACCAATCCCAGCAGCACGTCAAACACTTTCGATGCGGTTTCCGGGTCTAGGTTGCCGGTCGGTTCATCGGCCAATAGCAGCCCCGGTGAGTTGGCCAAAGCCCGACAAAACGCCACCCTTTGCTGTTCACCACCTGACAATTCGGCCGGACGATGTTCGGCGCGTTCGCTCAAACCAACCGCTGCCAGCAATTCATCGGCCCGAGCTTCCGCGCCGGTTCTGGCAACACCAGCCGCCCTTTGCGGTAACGCTACATTCTCACGCGCCGAAAATTCCGGAAGTAAATGGTGGAATTGATAGACAAACCCAATGCGCTCACGACGCAGCGCCGTGCGACCCTTGTCGCCAAGGGTAAATGTTTCGCGCCCATCGACCAGAACTTGGCCGGCATCGGCACTGTCCAACAGCCCCGCGACATGCAGCAAAGTCGATTTGCCCGCCCCGGAAGGCGCAACCAGACCAACAATCTCGCCCGCGGTTATGCGCATCGACGTGCCATCCAGCACCACAATCTGCCCCGATTTGCCGGGGTTGTAGGCCTTGCACACGCCCGCAAGTTCCAGCACCGCCTCACTCATAGCGCAGCGCCTCAACCGGGTTCATCCGCGCCGCATTTCTGGCCGGGATCAAGGTTATCAAAAATGACAGCCCCAAAGCCATACCCATCGCCGATGCCACGTCTTGCCAGCGCAAGCGCGCCGGAATTTCGGTCAAGAACCGCACTTGCGGGTCCCAGACCGAACCACCCGAAATTGCCTCAACCACCGTTTGGATATGGGTGATATTCAGCGCAAATAAGCAGCCGATAAGCACCCCCAGCAAGGTACCAATTACGCCGATCAATGAGCCGCAGATGAAGAAAATCCGCATGATCGACCCTTGGCTCATCCCCATGGTGCGCAAAATACCAATGTCGCGGCCCTTGTTTTTGACCAGCATCACCAGCCCGGAAATGATGTTCAGTGCCGCGATCAGCACCACCAGACTTAGCACGATGAACAGGACATGCCGCTCTACATCCAAAGCATCCAGAAACGCGCTGGAGGCTTCTTTCCATGTCCAAAGCAGGCCTTTGTCCCCGATCGCTGCCAACAGCGGATCGTATAAGTCCTCGACGGCATCGGGGTTCTCCACCCGCACTTCAATCTCATCCGCGACGCCTTCGCGGTTGAAGTAACTTTGGGCAGCGGCAAACGGCATATAAATGCGGGTGCGGTCGATGTCCCAGCGCCCGACTTGGAAAATGTAAACCACTTCATAAGATGCCACCCTTGGGGCCGTGCCCATCACCGTTTTCACCCCTTCGGGTGATATCAGCTTGATCTTATCGCCAATCGTCAGCCCCAGTTCGCGCGAAATGCCCGAGCCTATCGCCACGCCTTTTTCAAAATCCGCCAGGGCGCCAAGCGAGTCTTCAGGCTTCGCTATCAACGGGGTTGCCGCCAAATCCGCCGCCGAAATACCGATGATCTCGACCCCGTTATTGCGGCCATTTCCCGACGCCATGACTTGGCCTTTAATGACAGGTGCGGCCTGCAAGACCCCCGGCACGGCGGCAACCGCCTTTGCCCGAGCGACGAAATCCTTGATCACCCGCGTTTGGCGGCCGAATTCGTCGGTGTAGGTCATCGAATAGACGCTGACGTGTGCGTTGGCGCCCAAGATGCGGTCGGTGAACTCCTCACGAAAGCCAATCATCACTGCTTGCACCACAATCAGCGTGGCAACCCCCAGCATGACACCCAGCAGCGCATACCAAGCGATAACCGAAATGCCGCCGTCCTTGCGGCGGGCGAGCAGATAGCGCCAGGCAATCTGCCATTCGAGGGCGGAGAAGGGACGATTAGAGGCCAGAATAGACCTCCGCGACCTTCTTTATCGCCGCGTCCGCTGTCATTTCTTCCGACACCCCAGTCCGCCGCGACGTCAGTTCAACCACGCCAGACGCCAGTCCGCGCGGGCCGACGGTGATCCGCCACGGCAGGCCGATCAGATCCATCGTGGCGAACTTGGCCCCGGCGCGTTCGTCGCGGTCGTCATACAACGGATCACAACCGGCCTTAGACAACTCTGTATACAGCTTTTCACACGCGTTGTCGCATCCGGCATCGCCTTGCTTCAGGTTCACAATCCCCACCCCGAACGGCGTCACACCTTCGGGCCAGATGATGCCTTTGTCATCGTGGCTGGCCTCGATGATTGCGCCAACCAGACGCGATACGCCAATCCCATGACTGCCCATTTCGACCGGCACTTTTATGCCATCGGCCAACACTACTTCTGCCCCCATTGCCGCCGAATACTTGGTGCCAAAATAGAATAACTGCCCCACTTCGATACCCCGCGCCGAGCGGCGGCTTTCTTCGGGAACCTGCGCGAAAATGGCTTCGTCATGCGTATCATCTGTGCGCGCATAGGGCGCGGTAAACTCGTCGCACACGGCCTGCAACTGCGCCCGATTGGCAAAATCGATGTCGCGGTCACCCAAAGTCAAATCGGTGACTGCGGAATCGTAAAACACACCCGATTCACCGGTTTCCGCCAGCACCAGAAACTCATGCGTATAATCGCCGCCAATCGGCCCGCCATCGGCTTTCATGGGAATGGCTTTCAGCCCCATGCGTTCATAGGTGCGAAGGTAAGAAACCATATGGCGGTTATAGGCGTGGATCGCTGCGGCACGGTCGACATCAAAATTGTAACCGTCTTTCATCAGAAACTCGCGCCCCCGCATCACCCCGAATCGCGGCCGCATTTCGTCGCGGAATTTCCATTGGATGTGGTAAAGCGTCTTGGGCAGGTCTTTGTAGCTGGTCACCGAATTTCTAAAAATGTCGGTAATTAGCTCCTCGTTCGTCGGACCGTACAGCATCTCGCGGTCGTGCCGGTCTTTGACGCGCAGCATCTCTTGACCGTAGTCGTCATAGCGCCCGCTTTCGCGCCACAGATCGGCGGACTGCAAAGTTGGCATCAGCAGCGGAATGTGGCCTGCCTTCTGCTGTTCTTCGTGAACGATATTTTCTAGTCTTCTCAGTACCTTAAAGCCCAGCGGCAGCCAGGAATATATCCCCGCGCTCGCTTGCCGGATCATGCCCGCGCGCAGCATCAGACGATGGCTGGCAATCGTCGCTTCGGCAGGGGTTTCCCGTAAGGTCGGCAAGAAATACTGGCTCAGGCGCATCGGATCACTTTTCTTCTCAGATTGCTCGAATCGATGTAGGCCAAGCCGCCTGACGGTGCAATGCCGTGCGATTCCGGCATCGAAAAAAGTTATTTGCAAACAAGGAACAAACCTGCTTTAACCCGCGCATCGCTGCGACAGACGGTCGCCCCCCTTCACGAAGGTGTGTGGCAATCCGCAAGATGGCGAACGGGCTAAGTGAAGATTGGCTCAAGTCTAGGGGAAGATAGTTCCGGTCCGCCAAAAGCGGGCCGGTTCGTTTTTTGGGGATCAGCCCTGCAACTCAATCTTCCCTACACAGCCCAATTGCACCGCCAGAGTCGCCAATCGCTTTTCGACCACTTCCCCTAGCAAATCCTGGGCCGAACCGACCAGAGTAAGGATAACCTTGCCGCGTTCTCGGCGGATTGACGTGTTCTTCAGCGACCCCGCGACCGCACCGGTCAGCATCGCCCCCAACCGCATTGCCGCGCCCAGAACCTCACCCTGCTCGCGCTGGCGCGGGTTTAGCAGCGCAAGTTGTTCGGCGTGGTCGTCCTTGTCGATATTGGCCTTGTAACGCGCCATCAGGGCCAGCCCAAGCATCACCCGGCTGGCATGGTCAACCGCCCCCATATTGGCCCTCGTGACGCTTTCAAAACATATTTCGGCCCGATAATCCGGATGCGCCCGCCATGTGGTGTCGTGCAACAGGCAAGCCGCCAATTGCAGCCTTTGGTCTTCTGCTGATGCCTTGCCATACAAAGGTCGCAGCCATTTGAACAACGCATCGCCAAAACCCGGAAACCGGGCAGATGTCGACTCCATATGCCGACAGGCGGCAATCAACGGGTCTTGCGCCCGCAATGCGGGCGGCATCAATTCATACAGCAATCCTTCGCGGATGCCATAACTCGAAATCGCGATCCGATGCGGTTTCAACTCGCGGGTGATAGCCTCCAAAACCCGCGCCGCCAGCGGCACCAGCGACAGCCGCGCCATTGACGTGTCGGTGTGCAAGGCCAATTCTTCCGGCGTGCGGTTTTGTGCCCATTCGGCGGTTTCAATCACCTGGCGTGGCGTCAGTTCGTATTCGTGCAGCACTTTCAGCGGATAATTCCGCCGCTCCATATCCAAACGCGCAATCGCCCGCCACGAGCCGCCGACCAGAAACAGGCGTTTTGGTCGGATCGGGAACTTAGCTTTCATGTCTTTTGCGGTTTTGTCGATATAACGCTCCAGCGCCTTGTCGCCACCCTTGATATCGCGCAGCTTCAATGGCCCCAGGCCGCTGGTCTCGCACTGGCCGATCTTGCCGCCGGAAACTGCCGCCAATTCCATCGAAGCGCCGCCCATATCGCAAACTATCCCGTCGGCTTCGGGCCAGCCAAGTAACACACCTTTGGCAGACAGCTGCGCTTCTTCGCGGCCGCTGGCGATGCGCAATTTCAGCCCGGTTTCGCGCTCCACCTGCTCGCAAAAAGCAGCACCGTCGCTGGCCTCACGCACCGCCGCCGTGGCAACCGAAGTCAAGCCGTGCAGTTTCATCCGCTCGGCCAAAGCCGCAAAGCGACGCAAGGCAACCAAAGCCCGCTTGCGGCCATCCGGGCTTAGTTTTCCAGTATCCGCCAGGCCGGTGCCCAGACCGCACAATACTTTCTCGTTGTAAAAATAGGCGGGTGAGCGGGCTACCCCGTCAAACACCACCATGCGCACAGAGTTGGAACCGACGTCGATAACGCCCAGCCGCTCCAGCCCGTCGTTGACCAGCGCCGATTCTGCCGATGGTATTGGCCCGTCCATGGAACCCTCATCCTGCCACATGCTTTCAATCGCACCGGGGCGGACTTAGGTCAATCGTCCGAATGGGTCAGTTGCAGCACGTCGTCAACACCCGCCCGTCCACGACCTGACAGCGATGGATTTTCCATGAAAAACCGATGGCAGGAAAACAGCTTCTCACCTTCGCCACCCTGATGCCGATGATAGGAACCATCCGCGAGCAAAACCCAGCTTTGTGCTTGATCGGCAAGATTCGCAGCCATTATCTGGTCCAGCACCTGCTCGTGCACCGTCGGGTTGGTGATGCGCACCAAGGTTTCGACCCGGCGATTGAGATTACGCCCCATCCAGTCGGCGGAGGAGATATAAACCAGCGCTCTGCGCGAGGGCAGCCCGTTGCCATTGCCAAAACAGGCTATGCGCGAATGTTCCAAGAACCGGCCAACAATCGATTTGACCCGGATATTTTCTGACAAGCCGGCTACGCCGGGCCGCACGCCACAAATTCCGCGCACGATAAGGGTAATTTTTACCCCCGCATTGCTGGCCGCGTAAAGCGCATCGATGATTTCCGGGTCGATGATGGCGTTCAGTTTCGCCCAAACTTCTGCCGGTCGTCCGGCCACAGCATGCGCGGCCTCGGCGGCCAGATTGTCCAACAGACGTTGTTTCAGGCTTATCGGCGAAATTGCCAGATTTTCCAAATTATCCGGCGTGGCATAGCCGGAAACATAATTGAACACCTTGGTCGCATCGCGCCCCAAGGCGGGATCGCACGTAAACAACGACAAGTCGGTGTAGATATTCGCCGTCACCGGATGATAATTGCCGGTGCCAAAATGCGTGTAAGTGAC
>JANMOK010000342.1:0-7502 GCA_031369165.1 Paracoccaceae bacterium | reverse complement strand
CGGCGTGCGCACCATGTCAATCCGGCGCGGGTCGATCACAATCAGCTTCGCCCCGGCCCGCAGCCGTTTTTTCAGCCGCGAGGCAAACACCGGGTGGCCGTCGGTCGGATTGGCCCCGATCACCAGCACCACGTCGGCCGCGTCCACGCTGTCGAAATCCTGCGTGCCCGCCGAGGTGCCGAACGTGTTTCGCAACCCATAGCCGGTCGGCGAATGGCCAACCCGGGCGCAGGTGTCGACATTGTTGTTGCCAAATGCGGCCCGCACCAGTTTTTGCACCAGATAGGTTTCCTCGTTGGTGCAACGCGACGAGGTGATGCCGCCAACCGAACCATTGCCATAGGTCGCCTGAATGCGTTTGAACTCCCCCGCCGCATAATCCAGCGCCACATCCCAATCCACTTCCTGCCACGGATCAGTGATTTTCGCCCGGATCATCGGCTTCAAGATCCGGTCCTTGTGACTGGCATAGCCATAGGCGAACCGGCCTTTGACGCAGGAATGGCCCCGGTTGGCCTTGCCGTCCTTGAACGGCACCATCCGCACCACTTCTTCGCCCAGCATCTCGGCCTTGAACGAACAGCCAACCCCGCAATAGGCGCAGGTCGTCACCACCGAATGTTCCGGCTGACCGATCTCGACCACCGCTTTTTCCTGCAACGCGCCGGTCGGGCACAGCTGCACGCAAGAACCGCAGGACACGCAATCGGACTCGAAAAAGTTTTCCTGCGTCCCGGCAGAAACTCGCGAATTGAACCCCATGCCCTCGATGGTCAGGGCAAAGGTTCCCTGCACATCCTCGCAGGCCCGCACACACAGCGAACAAACGATGCACTTCGAAGCATCATAGGTGAAATACGGATTGCTCTCGTCTTTGGCCGCGAATTTCGGGTTGGCTGCGCCACCCGTCTCGGCAAAAACATGGTTCGCACCGTCAAACCCGTAACGCTGGTCGCGCAAACCCACGACATCGGCCATGCGCCGCATCTCGCAGTCGCCTCCGCTCGCACAGGCCGCACAATCCGCCGGATGATCCGACATGTAGAGTTCCATCACCCCGCGCCGGATTTGACCCAAACGCCCGGTCTGGGTATGCACCACCATGCCCTCGGTGACCGGCGTGGTGCACGAAGCGGGCGTGCCGCCGCGCCCGTCGATTTCCACCAGACACAACCGGCAGGAGCCAAACGCATCGACCAAATCGGTGGCGCACAACTTCGGCACCTTGATCCCTGCCTGCATCGCGGCGCGCATGATGCTGGTGCCTTCCGGCACGCTCACCGACAAGCCGTCGATATTCAGCGTCACCGCCTTGGTTGATTTAGACGCCGGGGTGCCAAAGTCGATCTCTTCAATCAGGCCCATGTTATCACTCCGCTGCTTGCGCCACTGGCGCGGGTCGGAAATCTTCGGGGAAATGGTTCAGCGCACTCAGCACCGGATAGGGCGTGAAGCCGCCCAAGGCGCAGAGCGAGCCGAATTTCATCGTCTGGCACAGGTCCTTGAGCAGTTCGATCTGCTTTTCCGGCTCAATCCCGTGCTTGATCTTGTCGGCCACCTCGACCCCGCGGGTTGATCCAATCCGGCACGGCGTGCACTTGCCGCAGGATTCCGCGGCGCAGAATTCCATCGCAAACCGCGCCTGTTTCAGCATATCGGCACTGTCGTCAAAGACCACAATCCCGGCATGGCCGATCAGCCCGTCGCGCTTGGTGAATTCCTCATAGTCAAACGGCGTGTCGAACAGTTCGCGCGGGAAATAGGCCCCCAAAGGCCCGCCGACCTGCACCGCCTTCACCGGCCTGCCGCTGGCGGTGCCACCGCCAATGTCATCGACAATCTCGCCCAAAGTCAGCCCGAAAGCCGCCTCGAACAAGCCGCCAAATTTCGCATTTCCGGCAATCTGTATCGGTATCGTCCCGCGCGACCGGCCCATGCCAAAATCGCGGTAATAGGCAGCGCCCTTGTCCAATATCACCGGCACCGAGGCCAGTGAGATCACGTTGTTGATAACGGTGGGCCGATCTAGAAAACCTTTGTGTGCCGGCAACGGCGGTTTGGCCCGCACGATCCCGCGTTTACCCTCAAGGCTGTTCAACAACGAGGTTTCCTCGCCGCAAACATAGGCCCCGGCCCCAACCCGCACCTCGATCTCGAACTGGTATTCTGACCCCAAAACCGAAGCCCCCAGCACCCCGTTCAACCGCGCGATCCGCACCGCCTCGCGCATCACCCTCACCGCATCGGGGTATTCGGAGCGGATATACACGTACCCCATGCTCGCCCCGGTCGCGATGCCGGCAATCACCATGCCTTCGATCAAAACGAACGGGTCGCCTTCCATGATCATCCGGTCGGAAAATGTGCCCGAGTCGCCTTCGTCGGCATTGCAGATGATGTATTTCTGCGCCGACGCGGTCTCCAAAACCGTTTTCCACTTGATCCCGGTCGGAAATCCCGCCCCGCCACGACCGCGCAGCCCGGACTCGGTCACTTCCGCGACAACCGCTTCTGGTGCCAACACCAGCGCCTTGCGCAATCCGGCCAATCCACCCAGCGCCTGATAATCCGCCAAAGACAAAGGATCGGTAATCCCGCAGCGGGCAAATGTCAGGCGGGTCTGCCGGGCCAGGAACGGCATCTTCTCCACATCGCCCAGCGCCAGCGGATGACCCACGCCGGTCAAAAACCCGGCGTCAAACAACCCAACAACGTCACCCACCACAACCGGCCCATAGGCAACCCGGCCAACCGCGCTCACCACCTCAACCATCGGTTCCAGCCAGTACAGCCCGCGCGACCCATTGCGCACAATCTCAACCGCCACACCGCGACGCGCAGCCTCAGCCGCTATCGCCACCGCGACTTCATCCGCGCCTAACGCCTTGGCACCTGAATCACCGGGAACGAAAACCTTCATCAGCGCATTCCATCCATCAGTTTGGTCAGCCGCTCGGCAGTTACCCGGCCCACAACCTTGCCATCCAGCATCGCCGACGGCGCACAGGCGCACAGTCCCAAACAAAACACCGGCTCCAGCGTGACTTTGCCATCGGCGCTGGTGCCGTGCCAGTCGACCCCCAGAGCCGCCCTGGCCGCGTCTGCCACGGCATCGCCGCCCATCGACTGGCAGGCCTCGGCCCGGCAAAGCTTCAGCGCATGCCTGCCCGGCGGCGCATCGCGGAAATCGTGGTAAAACGTCACCACGCCGTACACTTCCGCCCGGCTGATGTTCAAGGCCTCGGCCACAATCGGCAAAGCCGCCTTCGGCAAATAACCAAATTCGGCCTGAATATCGTGCAAAATCGGCAGCAACGGCCCTTCGGCGTCCAGCCAGCGGCCGAGAATCGCCGTAACCCGTTCGGGCAAATCGCGCTCATTTTGCTGTGTCATCAATGGCTTGCCCCAAGTCTCATTCTACGCCGCCTAGATGGCGGAATCCACTGTATTATTCAATCCCGCAGCCTCGTCGTTTGATAGAAAAAAACTATCGTCGCTTCGGTTTCATCTCCGAAATCCCAGCCGCCTGCGCCAGCAAGGCCGAGACAATGGGCGTGTGCGGCTCGCGCTCGTTCGCCACCAGCCCGATCAAATGCGAAGCATCCGGCTCGACAATCGGAATCGCCCGCACCGGCTCGCCCAGGCCCAAAGTCTCGGCCAGGTTCAGTGGCAGAATGCTCGCCCATTTTCCGGTGCGGATATGGGCGATCAGCACGATCATCGAATTGGACTCCAGTGCCGGATGCGCCACCGCCCCCGCCGCCGCCAAATGCTGGTTGATGATCCGCCGGTTCTGCATATCGGGCGTCAGCAAGCACAGCGGCAGCCCGCTGGCTTCCTTCCACGTCACTTGCTTCCGATCCGCGAACGCATTCCCCACCGAGGTGATCAGCCGATAGCGCTCGGCATACAGCGGCACCGTCGCCACCCGGCCCAAGGGCTCGTTGTCCAGATAGGTAATCCCGGCATCAATCTCGAAATTCTCCAGCAGCGACAGGATTTCGATCGAGGTCCGCGACAGAACCGAAAACGTCACCCCCGGATGTCGCTTGCGAAACGGCGTCGTCAATTGCGGTACCATCGCCAGCGCGGTTGGAATTGCCGCAATCCGCACGTGCCCCGACAGCCCGGTTCGCGCTGAACGCATCTCCTGGCGCAAAGTCCGCGCGTCCCCCACAATCCGCCGCGCCCATTCCAGCACCCGCTGCCCTTCCGGCGTCAGCCCGTGGAACCGCGCGCCACGCTGCACCAACAGCACGCCCAACTGTGCTTCAAGCTGCTTGATGGCGGCAGATAGTGTCGGCTGCGTCACCCCGCATTCCAGCGCCGCGCGGCCAAAATGCTGTTCCCGCGCCAGCGCAATCAGATATTCCAGCTTGTCGATCATGCGGTCAACCTAACCGATCAGCGGCCAAAAGTGAATCATTGCCTAGGCTTGGGCAAAACCCGCCAACCATTCGTTTATGGCGCGCAATAACGCGGCGCTTTCGCGCAAATCCGACCCACGCGGATCGGCCCCGATCACCCCCCAAATCGGCGAAGCGGGGTCGTGGCGGCCTATCCCCACAACCTCCGGCGCATCCGACAATGCCGCCAAATCAACCCGATCCGGCCACCGTCCGTGCACCAGCGTCGTCTCAAATCGCCCGGCATGGTCGGGCGGCATCGCGGTTCCCTCAGCCCGATTGACCGAGGTCGCCAAAACCTGCATCGCCCCAGCGGGCCATTCCGCGGCAATCCGGTCAATCATGTCCAATTGACCCTCGGCGAAATGCCCGGAAAATATCACCGCCCTTGCGACACCAAAATCCGCCAGCCGCTGTAAAGTCTTGCCCAAAAGCGCCGCAATCTCGGCCTCGCTATCCATCATCACCGTCCAAGGATAGTCGCCATGCCCGCCGCCAGTGCCGTAATACAAAGGCGGATAGACCAGCCCGCCGCTAACCGCTGCCGCGTGCAGACAAATGCCATGCGCGGTTAGTCCATCCAGCCCAACCGCCAGATGCTCGCCATGCCTTTCAATCTTGCCCAACGGAAAATAAACCAGCGACCGCTTCGCAAGCGCAGCCCTTATCTCCGCAGGCCGCAACAACTCGATCTGCTGTCGCCAATACTCGCCACGATCATCGAATTTCACCGGTAATAATCCCTGATCCAGCCATGTTCCGGCAACTGCCGCGCCAACTCCAAAGGAAGCTCTGCGCCATCAGAATATGCAATGTTCATATCGACTTCCGCCTTGTTCTTCATCCCCGGTATCACCGTGCTGAGCGCCTCAGCGCTCCACACAAATCGCATCGCCGCCTCGGCCAAGGTCGGATAATATGCCGACGTCACCGCCTTCAGCTTCTCCACGCGCCCCAATGTTTCGCCAAACCGCTCGCCGCGAAACATCTGATGCTGCTGCGACCCCGCTTCCCATCCCGCGTAAGACCCTGCATGCCAATTGCCTACCAACGCCCCACTGTCCAACGGCACACGGGCGATAAAGGCGGTTGCGCTGGTGGCACCTGCCTGAAACAGCGCCGCAGCCGGGCGCTGCTCGAACAGATTGAACACGACTTGCAGGCTATCGACCAACCCCGACGCCGCCAGCTCAAACCCCTCGTCGGGGCGAAAATCACGCAAACTTACGCCAATCCGGTCGATCTTGCCTTCCTTTTGCAAAGCTTGCAGCGTTTCCAGCCATTGCAGCACCCGCATTCCGTCGGGCATCCAACTGTGCAACTGAAACAGGTCGATCCGCTCGACCTGCAACCGCCGCAAGGATTGCTCGACACTCAACCGCAAATACGCATCGGCAAACTTGCCCCGAATGCTGGGGTTGTCGTCCGTCGCATCCGGCCAGCCATCCGGCTGCGCCTTGGTCGCCACATAAATCTTGCCACCGCGCCATTGCTTCAGCGCTCGCCCGACGACTTCCTCAGAATGTCCGCGCCCGTACAATTCCGCCGTATCAACAAAATTGACCCCCCGCTCGAACGCATGTTGCAACGTCGCAATCGAGGCCTCGTCATCGACCCGCCCCCAATCCCCGCCAAGCTGCCAGGCGCCAAAAGCAATCTCGCTCACCTGCCATCCCGTGCGGCCAAACGCCCGATACTGCATTAATGCACCCCCATTTCGCTCGCGAGCGGACGGCCCGACCCTATCGAGCTGAAGGGGCTAGCGCAAAATCGATTCTGATGACATCCCATCAGCCGATCATGCTCGCAGCAGAACAAGCCACGAAGACAATGCAACGCTGGCAATAGCCACTGCCGCCGTTCTGTGAAATCGTCAGCGGAGCAAATATGTAGGCTATTGTCAGCAAGGAAGCAGTAAGAAAGTTGTGTTACCCTCTTAAGGAAAAATTTTCCCGAAAATTTTTAGACCTAAGATTTTTCGAGAAAAATCTTCCTTAAAAAACAGATTGTTAAGGAGAATTTTTAACGAGTCGTCTCCCTTCCGTTCACCTTTTCAACCAATCAGGCCGCCCATGACCGACGACATCCGCGCCATCGCCGCCCGAATTCCGGCGCTCGCCACGTATCTGGGCCCAATCCAGCGCCTTGGCGGCCTGACCAACCAGGTCTATCGCCTCGGCGACCACTGCCTGCGGCTGCCCGGTGACGGCACCGCGGAATACATCAACCGCGCCCACGAGGCCGTCGCCGCCGCACAAGCCGCCCGCACCGGTGTCAGCCCCGCGCTTGTCCACGCTGACCCCGACAGCGGCATCATGGTCACCCGCTTCATCGACAATGCTGCCACAATGACACCGAAAGGCTTCAAAACCAGCTCTGGCGCGGTGTCGCGTGCTGCGCTGGCACTGCGCCAATTGCATCGGTCCGACGCCACATTCCCGACCCGTTTCGACCTGTTCGCCATGATCGACGACTATCTGCGCATCCTCGCAACCAAAGACGTCGCCCTGCCACATGGCTATCACCACGTCGTCACCGAAACCGAAACCATCCGCCGCGTCCTCGAACAAAACCCCGCCGCGCTGGTCGCCTGCCACTGCGACCCCTTGTGCGAAAACTTCCTCGATACCGGCACCCGCATGTGGATCGTCGATTGGGAATATTCCGGCATGAACGATCCGATGTGGGATCTGGGCGATCTCGCGGTCGAAGGCCAGTTCGACGCCGCCCAAGACGCCGAACTTCTGCACGCCTATTTCAACGGCGCACCTGCCCCCGCCGACCACGCCCGCATGGTCATCTCCAAAGCCATGTGCGACCTCTTGTGGACCCTTTGGGGCCTGATCCAGCTCGCCAACGCCAACCCCGCCGACGACTTTCGCACCTATGCCGCCACCCGCTTTGCCCGCTGCAAGGCGCTGATGGCGCGGCCAGAATTTGCGGGGTTTGTTGCAGTGCTTGGCGGTTAAGTAGGAACATGTCTATCCGAATCGCCCACATTTCGCCCCGCGAATTGACCAGTGGCAATTCGCGGCCACGACCTATCCCAGAACACCGGACGAGCGGCATCGCCGGTCGGCCAGCGCCTGACTGCCC
>JANMOK010000329.1:0-10475 GCA_031369165.1 Paracoccaceae bacterium | reverse complement strand
CGATCAGGTTCAAAACGTAGTTCTGCCCGTCATTGGCCTTGTAATCAATGCGCACCGTCTGCGCCTTGATGGTGATGCCGCGCTCGCGCTCGATGTCCATCGAGTCGAGCAGCTGCTCCTTCATGTCGCGTTCCAGCACCGTGCCGGTGCTTTGAATGAGGCGATCGGCAAGGGTCGATTTGCCGTGGTCGATATGGGCGACAATGGCGAAATTGCGGATATGGGCGAGGTCGGTCATGGGGCCGGGATATGCGGGATTTGGGGGGGGATGGTCAAGGGACGCGATGAGCGCAAATTTTCGGACCAGTCGGGCGGCCACCGGCAGTTTTGCTCACAATTTGCAGGATTGCGATTTTTTTTAAGTGTGAAATGTAGTGTAAGTAATTGATATTACGTGATATAAAAATTTCCATTAACCAAATATTCATACATTTCGGTGGCGGCGAGTGCCGTCTGACCGCCGCGCCCATGGTGCAGTGCAGCAGAGGCATTTCGGCCAAAACCATAGGGGGTAAAAGGGCTGAAACGGCGGCAAAATGGCGGTTTTCGGGGGATTGGTGACCGAATTTGCTGCGGGTTTGCAAGAAAATCAGACTTTTTTGCAAGTGCGAAGGGGTGGTTTGCGCCCGGACAGAAACACATGAGCTGTGCCAATCTTCACACTGCGTTGGACAACCTACTTCGGATACATTTCGGAAGCACAAACCTTGTCAGATTCCGAAAGAGCCAAGGCGCTCGCTCCATACGCCGTTCCATCAGTCGTCATTTCTGCTGCGATAGAGAACATCATGATGGATTCAGGATCGAATTCTCGACTACACGGGTAGAATTCGCTTTTTGTCAGAAAATTTCTGTCAACCGAAGAGCGACCCCAATTATTCGGAGGTTTAGAAAAGTAAGCATAGGTTCCTTCAATGTCCCACGGAATTTGGTTCTTGGGATTCTGATGCTCGTGAACAAAACCCAAAGCATGACCAAATTCGTGTAACACCACCGCTTTGTCTCGGACGCTATAGGTTTCTCTCTCAAACAGCCACATTGTTGGGCTGCCATTGGGCGCGCTTAAGGCTTGCTTTCCAATCATTGATGCAGATTGATTACTCGATGGCATAACACGTATCATCGCATCTTCAGCACTCTCTGCGGGCACGAACTCAACATTCGCATACTTCATCCATTCTCTAACCGCTTCTTCAACTGCGGATCGCATCGCTTCTGTTGGTTCTTGCATGAAGGCATATGATAGTCGTGACCCATTCTCGAAAAGCAGACTACGGTCAATCCTGCCTATCCCAACAACGGTAGAAGACAATTGCGGAATAATATTCCGGTCCGGATTTTGTTGTTGTTCCTTAGCCATGTCTTCTAAATTTTTCTCTTTCAATGCTGTCAAGACCCCTGCCTTCACTAAGAACAGTAAGACAGCCGCACGATCAGCATTTGATTTCCCGTCTTTTTCCAACTCTGAACGCATGATTTCATACTGAAAATCTCGCTCCTTGGATTCAGCTTCCAGCCTCGCCAAACTCTCATTGGTGCCAAGCGCCAGCTCTTGCTTTAGCCTTTCTTCGCTCTCTTTAAGCTCCGCCCTCATCGTGTCCAATGCGGTCGTATTCGACGTGTCGTCCTTTGCCGTTAAACGATCAAAAATAAACGTCGCCGACAAAGTCAAAAGGCCCGCGAAGGCAGCGACAACTGGCGTATTCCAGAGGAGTTTCCTGTCTTCTGAGGCCAACTTTTGTTTTTCAAGCTCGCGTTCGGCTGCTCGGTCGCGCGAGCTCAAAATCTGCTCTGCAATTTTGGCTCGAACAACTTCTGGAATATCCGCGTTTGATAGAACCTTAATGTCGTCAGGCTTCATGTCGTCACCCCAAAGGCCGTCTTGAGCAAGTAGTGCAAGTAGGATGGTCGCCGCTGAGAGAACGGTGCCATAAATTCAAGAGCAAAACTAGTGTCCCGAAACGGTCCTTGCCGCCGGTGACACAGACGGTTGAGTTTTAGCACAACGAGCGGCGCAGGTAGACCTGTCAGGTGCACATGTCGCAATCGTCGGGATTGCTGGTGGTGGAACCCCCGCCCTGACCCTCACCCGCACGCGAGGGAGGGGACGATTGGCGCGGGGTTGGACGCTGTATTTGTGTGGGCCAAGCGGTGCATGGCCACTTCCCGCCCATCGCAAACTTTGCTAGTTTGCGACCCAGTTCAAAGGGGAGCGGTTTGATGCGGTGGATTTTGGCTTTGGTTGTCGTGTCGGCCTCACCCTTGCACGCCGCCGGGTTCATCGAGAACATCTGCATGGTTAAATCGGGGCAGTCGGCGTTGTGCGCTTGCACCCAATCGGTGGCCAACAGCACGTTGAGCCAGGCCGATCAGCGCACGGCGGCCAGCATGATTGCCGAGCCGGATCTGTATTATGACTATGCCGAATCGACGCGGAATTCCAAACAGGCGTTCATCGACCGTTACGACATCTGGGGCGATAAAGTTGCCGAACTATGCGTTTTGGAAGGTTGAACGCACGAAACGCTTGAAAAAATTCCCAACCTTGCAGTAGTTTTGTGCACGGGCATTGGCGAGGGGGATGAAATGCGACCAGGTTGGATTTTGCCGTTGCTGTTGAGCGCGTATCCAGTGCTGGCGCAAGATGCCAACACTTGGGCGAGCGTGGGTAACTGGACCATCGCCGTTGAACCAAACTTGGACAATTCCTGTTATGCCTATGCATATTTTGACGGCGATACCTATTTGGGCATGGGCTATGACCGGCGCGACAATACCGCCTATGCCGACTTTTCCGACCCCGATTGGTCCTCGTTGGTCGATGGGGAGACCTATGCTTTGACGGTGCAGTTCGGCAATCGACCGGAATGGACCGGCGATGCCCTGGCCTCGACCTTCACCGGCGGCGATGTCTATCTGGAATTGGTTGTCGATGACAAATTCCTCAACGAATTCGCCGGACAAAATTCGGTGCGCATTGGCTTTAATGGCAGCGAAATTGCCCATTTGAACCTGCAGGGGTCGCGGCGGGCGCTGAATGAGACGATTTCTTGCCAGAACAAGAACAAGGCACCCGCCGACGCTGACCCATTCAAGGGTGCCGTCACGGACGATCCGTTTGTTGGGCAAGACGCGCCCGCCGACGATCCGTTTGCGCCATGAAACGCGCCTTATGGGTTGCCGTGGTGTTGGGTGCGCTTCCGGCGGCGGCGCAGGAGACGACGCTTTGGGGTCAGTTCGGCAATTGGGAAGTCTGGGTTGACCCGACCCAGGGCAATGGCTGCTTTGCCTATGTGACCTTCGATGACGGGTCGTTTTTTCGCGCCGGTTATGACAATACCGACAGTTCCAGCCATGTGTTCTTTTCCAACCCGAAATGGAAATCGCTGGTGCCCGGAGATACTTATACGATCCGGGTCTATTTTGATCCGATCGAAAGCTATTGGGACAGCGATGCAGCGGCGCAGAAGTTTGACGATGGAACCTTGTTCTTGCGGATGGATACCTCCGATCCGACCCTGATGGATGACGTGCTGAAAGCATCAACGGCGCGGATCGAATTCAAGGGCAAGGAAATTGCCAGCTTTGATCTGTCGGGTTCCAGCCGGGCGATCAACGGGGTGTTTGATTGTCAGGACGATCCGGCCAACCAAGGGGCCAATTCCGACGACCCGTTTGGCGGCACTGCAACCGGGGATTCGGGCGGGACGGGGGCGGTAACCGATCCGTTTGCCAATTAGGCCGGGCGTTCGCGATCAGGAATCCTGCCAAGAATAGTAGGCATAGGCGGCCTTGAGATAAGCGCGGCGCAAGCCGGGGAATGGGAACTTTTGGATCGGTGTTGTCAGGGGCGCGGGAAGCGATTGTTGTTCGATTGCGCCAACTGCCAGGTCGGCAATCCTGCGTCCTGAAAGGCTGCACATGGTGACACCGCTGCCTTGGCAGCCGATGACGGTATAGGCGTTGTCCGCGCCTGCAATTGCGCCAACTTTCATCAGCCGGTCACGGGTCAGGCAGACGAGGCCGGACCAGAAATACGGTGTCTCGACATGCCGCCAGCTTGGGAAAAACCGCTCGAAATCGGCGCGGGCGCGGGCTTTGGATATGATTCGATCAAGCGCTGAATAGCCAGTGCCGCCGCGCAGGCCAAACAGCATGCGGCCATCGGGCATCAAACGCCAATAGTGCAGCAAATGGCGCGTATCGTAGCTGGCGTTGGTCGCGCTCCAGCCCTGGTCGGATTGTTCGATTTGTGTAAGCGGCCGGGTGACGAGAATGTTGGAAAACACCGGGAGAAAACGACCATTCAGGCCATCGGGAAGGCTGTCGGATGAATAGCCATTGGTGGCGACGATGATTTTTCGCGCCTTCAGCGACCCTTGCGGTGTCGTTAGCCGCCAGTCTTGGCCGTCGCGATGGATTGCGGTGACCGGGCTTTGCGCGTGGATGATGACGCCGGCCTTATCAGCGGCTTGGGCCATGCCAAGGGCATATTTGATCGGGTTCAAGGCAAATCCGATCGGCAGGTGCATGCCGCCGTGGAATTCGGGGCTGAACATGCCGCGTTCTTTGAGGTCGCCTTGCGAAAAGGTGCGGGCTGGCAGGCCGCGCAAGTGGTTGAGTTCGCGGGCGTAGTCGGCCAAGTCTTTCATGTCTGCAGGGCGGTGGGCAAAGGCCCATTCGCCGTCGGAATGGACATCTGCGTCGATGCCATAGGTTTGCAGGTTGGCCGCGACCTGCTCGATGGCTTGCGCCTGATAGGCATAGAAGCGACGGGTTTCGGGTTCGCCGAAGCGGTTTAACAGGGACTTGGCGCTGACCTTGCTGCCCCCAAAGCAGGCAAAGCCGCCATTGCGCCCCGATGCACCCCAGCCGGGGAAGGCGGCTTCCAGCACCGTGGCTTTGACATGATGCTTTTCGGCCAGCTGCAGGGCGGCAGAGAGGCCGGTAAAACCGCCGCCGATGATGGCGATGTCGGTGGTCTGGTCGCCCATAAGCGGCGGCTGCGGCCGGGGTCGGGTGACGGTGGACAGCCAGAAATTGCCGGGGTCGGGTTCCGGATCATAGGCGGCAGCGGGGTAGAGACGGGTCATGCGGGCGGCAGGCCCTTGACCACTCCGGCCAGGATCACCTCGGGCGCATAGGCTTTGCGGGCAAAGACTTCGCGGACCAGCGGCGCGAAGAAGTCGAACGGTTCGGGTTGGTATGCGGGATCAAACGAGGACTGGTCCCAGCGTTCGCAGAAGTCGGCGCAGGACTGGAAATAGGGCGAGGCGCGGTATTGATCGCGCAGGTTGCGGTCGTGACCATAATGGTGGGCATAATAGTACATCTGGAACTTGCCGTGATGCTGGACGGTCCAGACCACTTCCTCGCGCATGTAGGGCCGCAGGATTTCGGCGGCGAATTCGTCGTGGTTCTGTGGCGCAAGGCCATCGCCGATATCGTGCAGAACGGCGGCAACGACCCAGTCGATGTCGGCCCCATCGCGGTGGGCGCGCGTTGCGGCCTGCAGCGCATGGTCAAGGCGGGTGATCTTGTAGCCGGGCAGCGATTCATCGGCTTGCGCGTGAAGTTCGCGCAGCACCCTTTCAGCGGTTTGGGAGATATGGGCGGCTTCCAGCGGTCGCAAGAACAGGTAATCCTCGCGCGAGCCATCTTTCATCGCGGTGAAGGCAACGGTTTTCATGGGTTTGGTCCTGTTGGTGTGCGGATGGTGGCGATGATAGGGGGGGTTCGGCGCGGAATCCAGCTTCCTTGAGTTTACGAAACATGTACACCTTCTGCTAGGGCGAGTGTGCGGGGGAAAAGCAAATATTGAAAGGACTTGCGCGGGTTGACTGCAATCTTGGTATTGCGCTGGCATGATTGGTGCCGGTTGATGCAGCGTTCGCCCAAGGTTCCAATCACGGAGGCTGCAACTGACGGGCGATTGCCGACGTCGATTGATTGCGGTTGTACAAGGACGCCCGCAAAAGTTGCGTCGTTCTGATCGATAAGACGACAGTTCACACAACTTGAGGGTGCCAGCTTGATTGCGGGAATTCAGCGTGGGAGGAGGTGCGTCGCTGGCGAGTTCAGCTAGTTTGCACTTTACTCCGATACAAGCCCAAACCTGGCGCACAGCCCGGCCACACTTTCTGGATCCATATCCAGCTCATATTTCCGGAGCAATTCTGGCAGCTTCGCCTCATCCGGCCAGCATGCCGCGAGTTCCCGAAAATATTCCTCGAAACCTGCCGGCGATATCACCTCGATAATTTCGCAGGCTTCGTCACCGGCGTTCCAGAAGGTGTGCCATTGCTCTCGTGGTTTGAGCACCCAAGTGCCCGGCCCGGCGATAACGACATCTTCCCCCAAAAGCGCTCCCAACTTGCCAGTCAGGACGTAAGAATACTCGTCTTCGCGATGGTGGCGGTGGAGCGGCGCCGCCAGCGCCCGTGGCCCAAGCGGGTGGTGGACCACGGCAAACCGTCCATCGCTTGATGGGCCATCAATCTTCCAGTGAACGCCAAAACCACCTATCGCAAAACGGTCACCTTCAGCGTGCAGGATTGTGATTGGTGCCGAAGTGGACACATGCTGATGTTGAGTTGTCGTATCGATCATGTCTTTTGTCCTCCGCTGAATTTTAGGTGAACGCCTATGATCACCTATTTAATAGCTTGACTTCACGGTCCAGTCAATATCGGTAATCAAATGCGTTCACCGAAAGAAGAGCCAAAACGGCGTTACCAATCACGCTTGCGCGCCGAAAAGAAGTCCGAGACGCATCGCGCTCTCGCTCGTGCCGCTTTTGAGTTGCACGACACGATCGGGCCGTTGCGAACGACCATCAGCGCGATTGCCCAAAGAGCCGGTGTGCAGCGACTAACTGTTTATCGTCATTTTCCTGACGACGCGGCAATCTTCTCGGCCTGCACAGCGTATTCTTTCGAACTCGATCCGCCGCCAGACCCTGAAAAATGGGGAATCATTGTCGATCCTGAAGCGAGACTGCGAACCGCGCTGATCCAGCTATTTGGTTACTACCGGCGCAACCGCCGGCTTCTGGCCAACCTTTACCGCGACGCGGAAATGCCGGTGGTGGCGGCGGCTCTGGCCCGCGGACAGTCGACGATGCAGCGGGGTGTAGACGTGCTGGCAGCCGACCGGACGGCAAGCGCAGGCGACGTGCGCATGCTTCGCGCAGCAATCGGTCATGTGCTTGAGTTCTCAACCTGGCTCTCGTTTACGGAAGTGCAAGGGCTGAGCGATCTTGAGGCCATCGACTTTGCAACAAGCATCGTGACGGGCAGGACAGTATAACCTCAGGCGGGGAATTGGATTTGTTAACGCAACATAGGCCGGAGAATTCGGTTCTTTCGGAGACAATTGGTGCCTACATTCAAACCACACGGGTCAACGGGGGTTTTTGATGGACAGCTTTCTCTTGCAGTCGACGATCTATTTGCTGGCAGCGGTGATTGCGGTGCCCGTAGCGACGCGCATTGGACTTGGGTCGGTGCTTGGCTACCTGATTGCCGGAATTGCCATCGCGTTTCTGCCCGGTTTTGGTGCCCACACCGAGCAGTTGCAGCACTTTGCCGAATTTGGCGTGGTGATGATGCTGTTCCTGATCGGGCTGGAGCTGGAGCCGCGGGCTTTGTGGGATATGCGGCACAAACTGATTGGTTTGGGCGGGCTGCAGATTGCGGGAACCATCGCCTTAGTTGCCCTAGCGGGCGTCGCGTTGGGACTGGACTGGCGCGCGGCTTTTGCGGTCGGGATTATCCTGGCGATGTCCTCGACCGCCATCGTCATGCAGACGCTGGCTGAAAAGGGTCTGACAACGACGCAGGGCGGGCGCTCGGCTTTTGCAGTGCTGCTGTCGCAAGATATCGCGGTAATCCCGATTTTGGCGCTGCTGCCGTTGCTGGCGCTGGCGGCGGGACCGCCGACCGATGAGGCGAGCATGTCATTGGTGGTCGGGTTGCCGGCCTGGGGCGTGACACTGTTGACGATTGGGGCGGTGGCAACCGTCATTCTGGCCGGAATGTTTTTGATCAGGCCGCTGTTCAATTTCATCCACACGGCACGTTTGCGCGAAATGTACACGGCGGTCGCCCTGATGATCGTGGTTGGCATCGCGTTTCTGATGACCTTGGTCGGGCTGTCGCCGGCACTGGGCACGTTTCTGGCGGGGGTTGTGCTGGCGAACTCGGAGTTTCGCCACGAGCTGGAAGCAGATATCGCGCCGTTCAAAGGCCTGCTGTTGGGCCTGTTTTTCATCACGGTTGGTGCGGGAATTGATTTTGCCGCGCTGCTGGCGGCGCCGCTGGCCATTTTGGCGCTGACGCTTGGGGCTATGCTGTTGAAGGGTGTGGTGCTTTATTTTCTGGCACGCTTGTTTCATCATAAGGGACGTGACCGCTGGCTGTTCACCCTGGGGTTGGCGCAGGCGGGCGAGTTTGGCTTTGTTTTGGTGGCCCTGTCAAAGGAACAAGGCGTTTTGAATGATGGCGTTGGCGGCGTGGTGCTGCTGATCATCGCGCTGTCGATGCTGCTGACGCCGCTGGCGTTCATTCTCTACGAAAAGATCGGCGCAAAGTTTCTGGAAACCGGGCCCGAACGGCAGGCCGACACAATCGACCAGCAACACCCGATCATCATCGCCGGGATTGGCCGATTTGGCCAGATTGTCAACCGGCTGGTGATGAACTCGGGGTTTCAGACCACGGTGATCGATTCAGACTTGGAAATGATCAATGTGCTGCGGGCCTTTGGGTACAAAAGTTTCTTCGGTGATCCAACCCGCCCTGATTTGTTGCATTCGGCGGGATTGGCAACCGCGCGGGTGTTGGTGGTGGCGCTGGATGACAAGGGAGCGGCGTTGCGGCTGGTAAGTTATGCCCGTTCCATTCGGCCTGATTTGCATATCATTGCCCGGGCCTATGACCGGATGCATGTGTTCAAACTGTATCGCGCCGGGGCGAACAAGATTGTGCGTGAGGTGTTTGACAGTTCGCTGCGCGCCGGGCGCTATGTGCTGGAGCATCTTGGCCTGACTGATTTTGAAGCGCATGAGGCCGAACGCACATTTTACCAAATCGACCGTGCGGCGATGCAAGAATTGGCGCAACTGTGGGATCCAGCCGTGCCCATCACCGAGAATGCGGCCTATATCGAACGATCCAAGGAGTTGAACAAAGAGCTGGAGACCGCGCTATTGGGCGTGGTTGGCAAAGCGCGCGAGGGCGAAGCAGCGGCGTAAGATACGTGCGGAAGGGTTGACGAAACGCGGCCCTAAGGGTGGTGGAATCGTGTCATTTTCATTGACTGGTGAGGGGTTGACCGTAGTAATTCATGCGCTTTGGACCTAATGACGCATCTCGAAGGGAAAAAGCCTTCAAAACGTTTACAGCCGAAGTATTGTCAGGTCGGAAATGCTCTGCTATCAGCGGCTCGATTTCATCGGAATGGTCTTTGGGTGGCCTGTTTCGAAAAGCGCGAACCGGCCCTGCTTTGGCTGGCAAATATAACCGGAAGGGTGGTCCGTGGCCGAATCAGCTTCGTTCAGTTCGGGAATTGCAGGGCGATATGCGACGGCATTGTTCGAGATTGCCCGCGATTCCAAAGCATTGAGCGCGGTCGAGGGCGAATTGGACGCGGTTGCGGCGGCGCTGGAGGCCAGTTCCGATTTGCGCGATCTGGTGTCTTCGCCGGTGTATTCGCGCGAAGATCAAGGGGCCGCAATGGCGGCAATCTCCAAGAAAATGGGGCTGAGCAGCACGGTTGGCAACACGATTGCCTTGATGGCCGCGAAACGCCGGTTGTTTGTGCTGCCGCAGGTGATTTCTGCCGTTAAGGCGATGGCTGCTGCTGAACGCGGCGAAGTGACCGCCGAAGTGACGGCGGCCAAGGCGTTGAGCAAGGCGCAAGAAGCTGATTTGGCCAAGTCGCTGAAGGCAACGACTGGCAAAGATGTAAGCATAAAATTGACCGTTGATGAAAGCCTGATCGGTGGTCTGATCGTAAAAGTAGGTTCGCGGATGATCGACAGTTCCATCCGTTCCAAACTTTCCAATCTTCATAACGCAATGAAAGAGGTCGGATAATGTCGATCCAAGCCGCTGAAATTTCTGCCATTCTCAAAAACCAGATCAAGAATTTTGGCAAAGACGCGCAGGTGGCCGAGGTTGGTCGCGTGCTGTCGGTTGGTGACGGTATCGCCCGTGTGCATGGGTTGGACAACGTGCAAGCCGGCGAGATGGTCGAGTTTCCCGGCGGCATTCGCGGCATGGCCTTGAACCTTGAGGTCGATAACGTCGGCGTGGTTATTTTCGGCTCCGACCGCGACATCAAAGAGGGCGACACGGTCAAACGGACCAATTCCATCGTCGACGTGCCGGTGGGTGACGGTCTGTTGGGACGGGTGGTTGACGGTTTGGGTAACCCGATTGACGGCAAGGGTCCGATCAAATCGACCGAGCGCC
>JANMOK010000295.1:0-4991 GCA_031369165.1 Paracoccaceae bacterium | reverse complement strand
ACCGACGGCGCGCTGCCGATCTTTTCATCTACATCGTGCGGATTGTTGTTGCTGCACGAAACACCCCCGATCCTGGGTGCGATGATTTTGACAAGACCACCAGCTTGACCGACGGCTTTCTCAAGCGCCGCCAGCAGCGATCCGTCAAAGCCGTCGCTGAGCATCACTGCCATCACCCGGCCCTTGAAACTTCCCGGCGGGTTAGACTGGATACTGAGCGCCGGGGAGGGTTTCAGGTCGGTTCGTGTCGGGTGGGCTGCAGGCGCAGGGTCCGGCATCGCGGCAAAGCCCAGCCCGTCGCCAACCCGCTCCGCCAGCAACTCGTCGATATTGCGCAGATGCGACACGATGCGCATGCGAATGCCGGGTTCGGCACATTTCGACAGTTCGAACACCAGCGCCGCCGCGATGTGGCCCTGTTCGCTGGGCGTCTGGCTGATGTAGAACTGACGCGGCTGACTGTAGTGGTCGGCAAAACTTTCCGGGCGGAGGCGGGCCTTTTCGCCCGATACCTGCGCCTTGTAACTGACATAACCTTCCAGCGGATGCGCGCGCGGGCCTTCGCCCCAGCCGTTGGGTTCATAGTTCACTCGTCCCTTGCGGTGAGCGGTCTGCATGTGGCCGTCCTGCTGGTAATTGCTGACCGGGCAACCTTTGGGAGCATTCACCGGGATTTTGGTGAAATTCGGTCCGCCCAGCCGCTTCAATTGCGTGTCGAGATAGGAAAAGTTGCGCCCCTGCAGCAACGGATCGTCGGTGAAATCAATGCCCGGCACCACATTCTGGGTGCAGAATGCCACCTGTTCGGTTTCGGCAAAGAAATTTTCCACCGCCCGGTCAAGTTTCATCGTGCCGATGATCTGCACCGGGCAATCTTCTTCGGGGATCAGTTTGGTCGGGTCCAGCACGTCGAAGGCAAAGCCATCAGCAAACGCCTGATCAAACAGTTGCACACCCAGGGCCCATTCCGGAAAGTCACCCCGGTCGATGGCGTCCCACAGATCGCGGCGGTGGCGGTCGGCATCGGCACCGTTGCTTTTCACCGCCTCGTCCCAGAGCACCGATTGCAGGCCCATCTTCGGCTTCCAGTGGAATTTCACAAATGTGGAAACGCCCGCTGCAGTGACAAACCGGAAGGTATGAACGCCGAACCCTTCCATTGTGCTGAAGGATCGCGGAATCGCCCGGTCCGACATCGCCCACATGATCGTGTGCATCGACTCGGGTGTCAGCGAGATAAAATCCCAGAAATTGTCATGCGCCGCGGCAGCCTGCGGGAAATCGCGGTCTGGTTCGGGCTTTACCGAATGGACCAGGTCGGGAAACTTGATCGCGTCCTGGATGAAGAACACCGGCGCATTGTTACCCACCAGATCCCAGTTGCCCTGATCGGTATAAAATTTCACGGCAAAACCACGAATATCCCGCGCCAGATCGGGCGACCCCTTGCTGCCCACCACGGTGGAAAACCGGACGAAAACCTCGGTCTCCTTGCCGACTTCGGCAAAGGGGGCGGCACGGGTCACATCGGTCATCGCACGGGTGCAGGTGAAGGTGCCGTGCGCGCCATAGCCGCGCGCGTGAACCACCCGTTCGGGAATGCGTTCATGGTCAAAATGAAAAATCTTTTCGCGCAGCGCGAAATCTTCCAGCAAGGTCGGGCCGGGGGCCCCGATGCGCAGCGAGTTTTGGTTGTCGGCAATGACCGCGCCCTGCGCCGTGGTCAGACGCTCGGCACCGTGGGCAGCGTGCTGATGGATCTCGCCGCCAACCCCTCTGGTGGTAATCAGAGCGCTTAATTCTGATGGCTGCGTTGACCGTTTCATGGGCGTTCCTTTCGGCGGGGATCAGTTCGGATCGGGTCGCGCAGGTTTGCGCATCACAGCAACGCTGGGTGGCCCAAGAAGTTCCCGCTGCGGCGTCAGCTCGGCATGGCGCACCAGAAGCCGCGACGAGGTGACACTGGCCTGCCAAGCTGAAAAGAAGTCACGGGCATTTGTATTTTACCCATCCATGTGCGATTGTAAGTCGGTATCTGTCATGACAGATACGGATTTGCGGCGGTGCAACGCCCAATATCGGGCCCTTCGCTGGTGAAATCCAAGGCCAGTAACATGAGTGCTCACGACTCGCCTGCTAAAGCGTCGGCCGACCGGGTCCCGCTGTCCGGCGAAGGCCCGGCGGGGGAGCAGCGCTGTCTTGTCGTCGGCATGGGTGCATCGGCCGGCGGGATTGAGGCGTTCAGCAAATTTTTTGACGCTATGCCAAGCCAAAGCGGCGCGGCATTTGTTCTGGTGCTGCATCTTGACCCAACTCGCGAAAGCCAGATGGCGCATGTGCTGGCGGCGCACACCGCCATGGCCGTGGTACAGGTCGAGGATCAGATGCAGATTCTGCCGAACCACGTCTATGTCATCGCACCCGACCGGGATCTGACGGTTACCGGGGGCGTACTTCACCTTGTGAAGCCTGCGGAAAAGCGCGGGCACCGCCACCCAGTGGATGTGTTGTTCCGGTCCCTTGCGGCTGATCAGGGCGAACGGGTCATCGCTGTCGTTCTGTCGGGGACCGGAAGCAACGGGACCGATGGGCTGAAGGAAGTTCGGGCGGCGGGCGGGCTTGTCTTGGTGCAGGACCCTGCGACGGCCAAATTCGACGGCATGCCGCGCAGTGCGATTGCCGCTGGCATGGCCGACCACGTTCTGGCCCCCGAAGCAATGCCTGCAATTTTGGGGAAATATTTCCGCAACGAATACATCGCAGTGCCCCAGGGCGGCGAGGCATCGCAAACAGATGCGCAACATCTGATTGATCAGGTCTTGGCGGTGCTGCGCACCCGCACCGGGCACAATTTTAACACCTACCGCCGCAGCACCGTGCAGCGGCGCATTCAACGCAGGCTCAGCTTGCTCAATATTGCGACGCTTGACGGCTACCTGACGAATTTGCGCAACGATCGGGGGGAGGCGGCCTTGCTGTGCAAGGATCTGCTGATCAACGTGACAAGTTTTTTCCGCGATGCCGATGCCTGGCGCAGCCTGTGTGAAGTCGTGATTGCGCCGCTTGTGGCGGCACGCGAGACTGGATCGACCATCCGCGCCTGGGTGCCGGGCTGTTCGACCGGGGAAGAGGCCTATACTCTGGCCATATTGATTGCCGAGCAGGCGACACTGGCAGGCAAGGCGTTTGATGTGAAAGTATTTGCTACAGACGCGCGCGAAGACAACCTGCATATTGCTCGCGAAGGGGTGTATCCGACCGCCGCCATTACTGGCCTTGATGCTGTGTGCAAGCGCCGTTTCTTTGATGCTGGCGAGTCGACATACCGGGTGAAAAAAGACCTGCGCGCAACGGTCGTATTCGCGCCACAAAATCTGCTGAGCGACCCGCCGTTTTCGCACCTTGATCTGGTGACCTGCCGCAATCTGTTGATCTATCTGGAACCCGAATCGCAGCAGGGGATCATCGCGCTGTTTCATTTCGCTCTTGAACCGGGCGGCGCGTTGATGCTGGGAAATACCGAAACCGTCGGGCGGCATAGCGAAGTTTTCGAGCCGCTTTCAAAGAAATGGCGCATTTTCAAACGGCTTGGTGCGACCCGGCTGGACATTGTGAATTTCCCGGTGCTGCGGGGTAAGTCAAAGCAACTTGAATCAGCAAAAAATGCTGCCCCAGCGCCATCGCCTGAGAATCGCTTGCCGGCCGCCGATCTGGCGCGCCGCGCGTTGCTGGAAAGGTTTGCCCCCGCCGCGGTGCTGATTGATGCAGCGGGCCGCGTCGTTTACTTTCACGGACCGACCGGAGCCTATCTGGAACAGCCCACGGGCGAGCCTTCCAGCGATATCTATGCCATGGCGCGCGATGGGTTGCCGTCAAAACTGCGCAGCGCGGTTCGCAAGGCCTGCGAGCAAGGCAGTGACACTTCGTTTGAGGCAAAGCTGCGCCAAAGCTCCGGCCATCGGGTAATTTTGGTGACCGCATCGCCGGTAACCGGACAGGGCAAAGGACATGTTCTGATCAGTTTCATGCCCGTAATGGCCGGCAAGGCAGCGACGGTGTCGGCCCAGCCGGAAAACCCGACGCATGAAGCGGAACTGCGCCACGAACTGACGACTGTTCGATTGGAACTCCAAAGCACGATAGAGCATCTGGAAACCACAAACGAAGAATTGAAGGCGGCCAACGAAGAAGCCACTTCGATGAACGAAGAACTGCAATCCACCAACGAGGAGCTGGAAACTTCGAAAGAAGAGATGCAGTCGTTCAATGAGGAACTGCACACCGTGAACGGTCAGTTGCAAATCAACGTGCGTGATCTGGAAGAAAGCACCAGTGATCTGAACAACCTTTTGGCGGGCACGGCCACGGCCACACTGTTCCTTGATGCCAAATTTTGCATCAAATGGTTCAGCCCCGGCATGCGGGAATTGTTTGATTTTCTGCCCGGCGACATTGGACGGCCCCTTGAGCATTTTGCGCTGAAATTTCACGACGACAATTTATTGGCCGACGCGGAGCTGGTGCTGCAAAACCTTCAGGTTCTGGAAACCGAAGTGGCTGGCAGCGGGGGCCGCTGGCTGTTGCGGCGCATGTTGCCATATCGGACGCTGGATAACCGCATTGTCGGCGTTGTGATTACGTTCATTGACGTGACCGAGACCCGTGATGCGCGGGAAGCCAGTACCGAGGCCCGCGTTTATGCTCAAGCCATAGTTGAAACGGTCCGCCAGCCGCTGCTGGTGATCGACAACCAGTTGAACGTCATATCCATCAATCCGGCATTCGAAGCGTTGTTCGAGGTCTCAGAAACGGCGGCAGTCGGGAAGTCGATCTTTGACCTCGATCAGGGTGCCTGGAAGTTGCCCAGACTGCGCGGCTTGCTAGGAACGCTTGTCCAGGATGGGCAACCGTTCAACGACGCCCAAATCGAGCGAGTGTTGCCGAAAATCGGTCTGCGCCACCTGCTGATAAACGGACGCAAACTGCTGCGC
>JANMOK010000289.1:0-10172 GCA_031369165.1 Paracoccaceae bacterium | reverse complement strand
GCATTGGTCAGAACCAACCTGTCCGCACCCAGCCCCGCCAGCACTTCCAACGGCAGCCGCATCACATCGGCCTGACCCTTTTCATAATAATGCGCCCGCCCGCCAAAAGCGGCGACGCGCACACCTTCCAATTCACCGATCACCAGATTGGGGTTGTGACCCGAAACGCCAGCAAGCGGAAACCCCGGCAGTTCGGCATACGGGATCGAAACCCCATCCACCGCCCCCGCCAAATGCCCCAGCCCAGACCCCAGCACCAAACCAATCCGAACCGGTTCCACACCCGCTTTCGCCTGAATCGCCTTGACCAGATCCACGCCCTAGCGTTCCTTGACGTAAGGCTCGCCACCCGCCCGAGGCGGCACGGCCTTGCCGACAAAGCCGGCCAAAACCAACACTGTCAGCACATAAGGCAGGGCGTCCAACGCAGGCACCGGCACTTTGAAGCCAACCACGGCTTCCACCACATCCGGGCGCAGCGCCAAGGCTTGGAAAAAGCCAAACAACATCGTTGCCCACAAAGCCGCCCAAGGCCGCCACTTGGCGAATATCAGCGCTGCTAGAGCTATGTACCCTCGGCCCGCCGTCATCTCGCGCCCGAAACCGGCTTGCAACGCCGTCGCCATATAGGCTCCGGCGATGCCACACAGCACGGCTGTAATGGCAACCGCCGAATAGCGCAGACGCACAACCGAAATCCCCGCCGTATCGACCGCCGCCGGATTTTCGCCGACCGCACGCAGCCGCAAGCCAAATCGGGTGCGATACAGCACCCAAGCCGTCACCGGCACGCACAACAGCGCCAGATAGACCAAGATCGAATGGCCGGAAATGACGTCGGCATAAAACGGCCCAATCACCGGAATGCCGCGCAGCGCCTCGGTGAACGGCAGATCGATCGAATTGAATCGCGCATTCCCCGTCAAGGGCGGGGTGCGACCGCCTTGATTGAACAGGCTTCGCGCCACCAAAACCGTCATGCCCGACGCCAGAAAATTCAGCGCCACGCCCGAAATCAACTGGTTGCCGCGAAAGGTGATCGAAGCAATCCCGTGAATCGCCGAAAACACCGCCGCACCGGCAATACCCGCCAATAAGCCCAGCCAGGCCGAACCCGTAAGAAACGCAACCGATCCGGCAAACATCGCCGCGACCAGCATCTTACCTTCCAGACCGATGTCGAAAATGCCGGCCCGCTCCGAATACAAGCCGGCAAGGCAGGCCAGCAACAAAGGGGTGCCCAGTCGCAGCGTTGAATCCAGAATTTGCAAAAGCGTTGAATAATCCATCACGCCACCTTCGCTTTGGTCGAGCGTGGCGCCAGGTTCCAGAACCACAAAAGTATCAGCCGCACCATGTAATCCAGCGCGCCGGTGAACAGGATCACCAGTCCCTGCACCACGGTGCGCAATTCTATTGGGATCCTGGTCCACAGTCCCAGTTCGGCCCCGCCCTGAAACAGGAACCCAAACAGAACTGCCGCCAGTATCACCCCAAACGGATGGTTTCGCCCCATCAAGGCCACCGCAATGCCGATGAACCCGGCACCAGAAGCCGAGTTCTGCAGCAACCGCTCCGCCTCGCCCATCACGTTGTTGATCGCCATCATCCCCGCCAATCCACCCGAGATCAGCATGGATACCATGGTAATCTTGAACGGGTTGATCCCGGCATATCGGGCGGCGGATTCCGATTTGCCAAAAGCGCGGATTTCATAGCCCAGCCGCGTGCGCCACAGTAACGCCCACACGACCCAGGCCATGAACAAGGCAATGAACAGCGTCACATTGACGGGCACTGCCTTTTGGAAAATCAGGTTGAACCCCGGAATCTGGTCCAAAGTAGGCAAGGCGATCTGTTCAGGAAACCGCGCCGTCGCCGGGTCCATCTGTCCTTCGGGGCGCAAAACATCGACCCGCAAATACACCAGCAGAGCCGCTGCGATATAGTTGAACATGATCGTGGTTATCACGATATGGCTGCCACGTTTCGCCTGCAAATACGCCGGGATCGCCGCCCAAGCCGCGCCAAACAAAGCCGCGCCAATGGTGGCGGCCAGCAAGGCAATCGTCCAATGCGGCCAAGGCAAAAACAGGCAAACCAATGCCACGCCCAACCCGCCTAGCTGTGCTTGTCCCTCACCGCCGATGTTGAACTGACCGGCATGAAACGCCACAATCACCGCCAGGCCGGTAAAGATGAAACTTGTGGTGTAATACAGCGTATAACCCCAGCCATAAGCCGAGCCTACCGCCCCCTCAACCACCACATTAAACGCCTCAACCGGACTTTCGCCGATGCCAAGTATCACCAACGCCGAGATGATCCCCGCCAGTAACAAGCTAACCAGCGGCACAAGGATAACATCGGCCCAACGCGGAAGGGAGGTCATGCTGCCACCCCCCCATCCATACCCGCCATCAGCATCCCCAGTTCCCGCTCGTTCGTCTTTTCCGGATCACGCTCGCCCATCAACCGCCCGTCAAACATCACAATGATCCTGTCGCTCAGCGACATGATCTCGTCCAACTCAACCGAAACCAGCAAGATCGCCTTGCCCGCATCGCGCAGCGCGACGATCTGTTTGTGGATAAACTCGATCGCGCCAATATCCACCCCGCGGGTCGGTTGGCCAATCAGCAGCAGGTCGGGGTTGCGCTCCATCTCACGGGCAACCACGATCTTCTGCTGATTGCCACCGGAAAAAGACTTGGCTTGCAGGCCCGAAATCGGCGGGCGCACGTCGAACCTCGCCATTTTCTTGACAGTGTCGGTTCGCAAAGCCCGATTGTCCATGAACAGCCAGTTTTTCTGATATTCCGGCGCGTTGTGATAGCCCAGCGCGATATTTTCCCAGGCCGCGAAATCCATGATCAGGCCCAGATGCTGCCGATCTTCCGGCACATGCGCGATGCCCGCGTTGCGTCGCGATTGCCCGTCATAACCGCGCCCCGTCAACGGCAATTCCTTGCCGTTCAAAACCAAATGCCCGGTTGCCCGTTCAATCCCGCCCAAAGCCGCCAGCAGTTCAGATTGACCATTGCCAGAAACCCCGGCAATGCCCAAAATCTCACCCGCATGCAGGTCAAATGAAATGCCCTTCAACCGCAAAACGCCATTCTCGTCGGTAACTTTCAGATCTTTCACCGACAAAACTACCCGCCCCGGTGTCGCCGGTTTCTTCTCCACGTCGAGCAGAACCTTGCGGCCAACCATCAGCTCGGCCAATTCTTCCGGGCTGGTCTTGCTGGTCTTCAGCGTCGCCACCATCTCGCCGCGCCGCATCACGCTGACGCTGTCGGTGGCCTCCATGATTTCGCGCAACTTGTGGGTAATCAGGATTACGGTCTTCCCCTGATCCTTCAACCCGCCCAGAATGCGAAACAGATGATCAGCCTCATCGGGTGTCAGCACCCCGGTTGGCTCGTCCAGAATCAGAATATCGGCTTGCCGATACAGCGCTTTCAGAATTTCTACCCGCTGTTGATGCCCGACCGACAAATCTTCGATCAGGGCATCCGGGTCCACGTCCAGCTCATAATCTCGGCTCAAATCACCTAAAACTTTGCGAGCTTTTGCCAGCGAGGTTTTCAACATCGCCCCATCTTCGGCCCCAAGAATGACGTTTTCCAGAACCGAGAAATTCTGCACCAGTTTGAAATGCTGGAACACCATGCCAATGCCCGAGGCGATCGCGCTTTGGCTATCGGTAATCCGCGCCAACTGCCCATTGATGAATATCTCGCCGGAATCCGCTTTGTAAAACCCATACAGTATCGACATCAGCGTCGATTTTCCCGCGCCATTCTCGCCGATTATTCCATGAATTGTGCCCTTGGGCACCGCAATGGAAATGCTCTTATTGGCCTGCACCGGCCCAAATGCCTTGGAAATGTGTTTCAATTCAATTGCAAACGGGGCGGCAGTCTCCTGCCGCCCCGTTATTGTTTTTTGCGCCTTGGCCGGCATTAGAACGATGCGGCCGGGCAGGTATCGTCGGACATATAGTCGTGCACGACAAGCGTTCCCGCCTTGATCTGCTCAGCCGCTGCATCGACTTGCGCTTGCATGTCGGCAGTTACCAGCGAGGCGTTGTTTTCATCCATCGCATAGCCAACGCCATCGTTGGCCAGACCCATGACGTTAAAGCCGGGCGTCAGATCGACGCCTTCCTTGAACGCTTCGTAAACAGCGTTATCAACCCGTTTCAGCATCGAGGTCAAAACCTGGCCCGGATGCATATAGTTCTGGTTGCTGTCCACACCGATCGACAGAATTTTCTCGTCGGCAGCGGTTTGCAGAACCCCAACACCGGTGCCGCCAGCGGCAGCATAGATCACGTCAGCGCCTTGCGCGATTTGCGCTTTTGTCAATTCCGAACCTTTGACCGGGTCGTTCCAGGCTGAGGGCGTGGTTCCGGTCATGTTCAGCACAACCTTCGCATCCGGATTCACCGCCAAAACGCCCTGAGCATAGCCGCAACCAAATTTGCGGATCAACGGAATGTCCATGCCGCCGATAAAGCCGACCGTACCGGATTTGCTGGCCATAGCTGCCAACATACCCACCAGATAGCTGCCCTCATGTTCATTGAATACCACCGATTTCACATTGGGCTGTTCAACAACCATGTCGATGATGGCGAACTTGGTATCCGGAAAATCAGGGGCAACTTTCGCCAGAACGTCACCAAAGGCAAAACCGGTCATCACAACGGGGTTGGACCCAGCTTCGGCCAAACGACGCAAAGCTTGTTCGCGCTGCGCCTCGTCCCCCATTTCCAGTTCTTTATACGTGCCGCCGGTTTCCGCAGCCCAACGCTCTGCGCCGTTGAACGCCGCTTCGTTGAACGATTTGTCGAACTTGCCACCAAGATCAAAAATGATCGCCGGTTCGGCATAGGCGGCACTGGACAAAGCCAGAAACGCGGTTGCGCCCATCAGAGATGTCAGATGTTTCATTCATTCCTCCACTTGTGTCTACAACGACCGGTTCTTGTCATTGGCCAAGGTTGCAGCTTTGGAACCGGGTCGAAATTTACTCTGCACGCATCTAAACTGCGGAACAAGCGCAGCGTCAATATTTTTTTTATCATTTGGTCAAAAATTCTGCTGGAAAGCTGCGCACTTCGCTTCAGTTCAATCGTTTTTTCAGAACAATCGCCGAACTGCTCTGCCGTCCGGCGGCTTGATAATAGTTCTTGCGATAGCCAGCCGCGGTATATCCGGCAGAATCGTAAAGCTGCTTCGCTGCCAAATTGTCGTCGCGCACTTCCAGGAACATCTCTTTCGCTCCGCGCGCCCGCGCCAGCGCCTCGACCTCGTGCAACAACGCCCGCGCCTCACCTTTGCGCCGGGCATCAGGATGCACCGCCAGCGTCAGAATTTCCGCCTGATCGGCAACAACGCGAGCAAGGACAAAACCAAAGGGCGACTCGCAAGTCAGAACATTTGGATCAGCCCGATACGCGGCAAACTCCGCCGCATTCCAGGCCCTTGGCGTGTCGGCAAAACACAAACCGTGCAACGCCGCCCGCTCGTCGTCGGTCATGGCGTGACAATGAGTGTCGGCTGAGTCGAAGGTGCAGCGTCGGGCAGCCGCAAGTAAAACGGGGCTGGGCTTGGCTGTACCTTGTCCATCCGTCCCCGCGCAATCCACGCAATCGCCAACGGATCGGGAATCGTGCGGTCTGTTCCAATCGTTCCTCCCGCCACATCGGCAACCCTTGAATTCTCAAACCCAAGGCAGGACGCCGGGATTGCTGCTAAATCACCAATGTCGCACAGCAGCGCCGCATCCACTGGGGATCCATTCAAGAAACGCTGCGCGTAAAAACGCCCAAGCCGCCCGTCCAACGTCACCAAAACCTCGCCGGCAGAGCCAAAAGCCAATGCCTCCAGCACCGTTACCCCAATCGCCGGAATATCCAGCGCCAGGGCCAATCCGCGCGCAGCGGCAACTGAAATCCTTATCCCGGTAAAATTCCCCGGCCCAATGCCCACCCCAATTGCGTCGAGGTCACCCCACGAAACCGCGCCCTCAGCCAGAACCTCCTCCAACATCGGCACCAGCCTATCAGCCTGTCCGACGGCCATCATCTCGGCCTTTTGCGCCAAAACCCGATCGCCCAAAAGCAAACCGGCCACGCAATGCGCGGCCGATGTGTCAAACGCCAGGATCAGTTTTTCAGTGTTTTCACGCATTACCGAGTCGCAAAACCGGTTCCCACTTTTGCTTGAAATGCTTTACGCAGCAACCGGACGAACCTCGGTCACTTCAGGAATGTAATGCCGCAGCAAGTTCTCGATCCCCATTTTCAGCGTCATGGTCGAGGACGGACATCCCGCACAAGCACCCTGCATGTGCAGGTAAACCACCCCTCGATCAAACCCGTGGAACGTAATGTCGCCGCCATCCTGCGCCACGGCAGGACGCACCCGCGTATCCAGCAGTTCCTTGATTTGCGTCACAATCGCCGCATCCGGCCCGTCATGCGCCGCATGGCCTACCGCGCCGCTGTCGCCTTCCAGTACTGGCAGACCCGACTGGAAATGCTCCATGATCGAACCCAAAATACCCGGCTTGATATGGTCCCACATCACACCGTCGTCCTTGGTCACAGTCACAAAATCGGGGCCAAAAAACACCCCCGTCACCCCATCCACCCCAAAAATCCGCCGCGCCAATGGCGAGGCTTGTCCCGCTTCGGAAGACGGAAAATCCGCCGTGCCCACCTGCATCACAGTTTCGCCCGGCAGAAATTTCAAGGTCGCCGGGTTCGGCGTCGACTCGGTTTGAATGAACATTGGGAAACTCCTTGGCTTCAGCCTTAAAAATGGACTGTCCGAGTGAAATAATCAAGTATCGGATTGGAAAGCTTCTAAGTTTGCCAGTCAACTGTCACGCCGCGCAGGCGGGGTCGAACGCCGTCGCCGGATTCCCGCCTTCGCGGGAATGACAGCCCAATTCCTACCGCATCAACCTCGGCAAATCCCCGCTCAATCCCGCCGCCTCGCGGATCATCCCGCGACGCAGCCCCGGCAAGGCGTTGACCGCCCCAAGCCCCAAATCCCGCGCGGCCCGCACAACAAAACTGTCATTCGAAAACACCCGATTGACCCCATCCGTAACGCCCGCCAAGGTCGCAATATCCGTCCGCCGCCAGCGGGCATAACGTTCCAAAACATCGGCAGCGCCAATATCCTGCCCCAAACGCCCAGCTTCAATCAACGTCTCAGCCAAAGCCGCCACATCGCGCAGACCAAGGTTCAACCCTTGCCCCGCCAATGGATGAATCCCATGCGCCGCATCGCCGGCCAATGCCACGCGCGGCGCGGTCAAGGACTGCGCCAAGGACAGGCCCAGCGGATAGGAATACCGCTCTCCCCGCAGTTTCAAATCGCCCAGAAAATCGCCAAAAGCGGGCCGCAAAGCCGCCAAAAACGCTACATCATCCATCGCCAAAATCTCAGCCGCGCGTCCCGACTCTTCGGTCCAGACAATCGATGATACATTCCCCGGCAACGGCAAAATCGCTAATGGCCCCGCAGGCATAAAAAATTGATGCGCCACCCCATGATGCGGTAATTCATGCTCCACCGCACAAACCAGCGAGGTCTGCGCGTAATCCCAACCCGTCCGCAAAATCCCCGCCCGCTCCGCCACCCCGCTGGAACGCCCGTCACAGCCGACCAGAACTTGCCCGCGCAAGGCGCGGCCATCTTCCAAGGTCACCGCAACCGCCGCCGGTTCAATTTGCTGGGCAACAACCCGCGCCGGCGCAATCACCTGCACCAAAGGTTGCTCAGCTATTGCCCCGGCCAAAGCCCGGCGCAGGAACCGATCTTCCAGCATGAACCCCATCGGGCCTTCTTCAATTTCGTGGTGATCGAATTGCAAAAACCAAGGCGAAGCACCTTCACCCGCCCGCCCGTCGCTGACCTTGATGTCCAAAATCGGCTGGGCGCTTTCCTCAATCCGCGCCCAAATCCCCAATGCTGCCAGCATCCGTTTCGATGCCAAAGCCAAAGCATAGGCCCGCCCGTCAAACCCAGGATCGGCCTGCGTCGCAGGCGCAAGTGCATCCAAAACAACGCTCGAATACCCAACCTGCGCCAAAGCCAGCGCCAGCACCGGCCCATTCAGCCCGCCGCCAACAATCAGAACTTCTGCGTCCAGCTTCATAACGTCACTATGCCCGCGCAAACCCGATTGTCCATGCGTTGAAGGGCCGCTAGGTTGCGTCCATGACCGGTATCGAACTCACGCAATCTGCCTCCGCCCAAGGCCGCGCCATCGAGGCGGGCCATCTTGATCCGCGCGACCTGACCGAAACCTATCTCTCTGCGGCAGAACAGCACCAATACCGCGACCGCATCTTCACCATGCTCACCCCCAAACGCGCCCGGGCCGAGGCCGATGCCGCCGCAAAACGCGCCAAATCCGGCCTGCGCCGCTCACCCCTGGACGGCGTGCCGATCAGCTGGAAAGATCTGATCGACACCGCCGGCTATCCCACCGAGGCGGGGTCATTGCTCCTGAAGGGCCGCATCCCCGATACCGACGCCATTGTCCTGCAAAATGCCGCTCGCGCCGGACTGGTCATGCTCGGCAAGACTCACATGACCGAACTGGCCTTCTCCGGCCTTGGCATCAACCCGATCACGGCGACGCCGCCGAATGTAAACGACCCGGCGTTGGCTCCCGGCGGATCGTCTTCGGGCGCAGCGACCTCGGTCGCCTTCGGCCTTGCAGCAGCCGCCATCGGTTCCGACACTGGCGGCTCGGTGCGCGCCCCGGCCGCCTGGAACAACCTGGTCGGCCTGAAAACCAGCCACGGCTGGCTGTCGTTGCAAGGCGTGCAGCCGCTATGCCCATCCTTTGACACAATCGGCCCGCTGACCCGCTCGGTCGAGGATGCCGCTGTTCTCGCCTGTCTGCTCGCCGGCGAGAAGGCGCACGACCTCACCCCGCCGGGCCTGCATGGCCGTCGCTTCGCCGTCTGCACCAATCTCATGCTTGACGATCTGCGCGAGACCCCACGCCACGCGTTCGAGTCGGCACTGGCGCGGATCAAGACTGCCGGTGCCCAGATCGAATACCATGAATTTCCCGAAGTCACCGAGGCTGCTGCCCTGACCGGCCCGCGCTTCGTGGCCGAAGCCTGGGCCTCGTGTCGCGCTCTGATCGAAACCAATCCCGGTGTCATGTTTGCTTCAATCCGCGACCGATTCCGCTCCGGTGCCGCCTACAGCGCCGCCGAACACATCGAATCGCGCATGGCACTCGACCGGCTGATCCTGTCTTTCTGGCAATCGGCTGCGGGCTTTGATGGCATCCTGATGCCGACTTCATCCATCCTGCCCCCCAACGCCGCGCGGCTGCGCGATGACCCGGCGTTTTTCACCTCCGAAGGCCTCCTTGGCCTGCGCAACTGCCGCCCCTGCAACCTTCTCAATGGCTGCGCCCTGACTTTGCCGACCGGCGTCCCCGCCTGTGGTCTGATGGTCATGGCCGCGCCGGGCAAGGACATCGCCCTATCGCGGCTTGGCATCAGTATCGAGGCGGCTTTGGACTCGTAATTGTCTAAAAAATCGAGTAAGGATTTGCCCCAAAAAAGGGGGTGTCGGTGCCGAAGCTTCGGACGAATAAGCTTGATCTGACTGCAGAGCTCGTCGCCCGCGTCGAGCGGTTTGAACCCGACAGTGGCGATCTGGAACACCTGACCCTGTTGTCCGACGATGCGCTGGATTCGCTCGCTGAAACAATTGTGTCCGGGAATGGCGCGGGGCCGCTGTGGGTTTTCGCCTATGGCTCGCTGATCTGGAACCCCGATTTTCGGTTTGCCGAACGGACCCTTTGCCACGCGCACGGCTGGCGCCGCGTTTTCAACATGGGCATCATTCGCTGGCGCGCCACGCCCGAACAGCCCGGATTGATGCTGGCGCTGGACCGCGGTGGTTCGTGCAAAGGGGTCGCCTTTCGTTTGCCGTCCGACAGTGCCGCCGTGGAACTTCGGCGTTTGCTCGACCGGGAATTGACCTATCACGAGGAACTGCCATCGCTGCGCTGGCTGAAATGCCGCAGCGCTGGCCGGCCGTTTCGTGCCTTGGCTTTTTTTGCCAACCCGGGTCATGACGACTTTTACATCGACTTGCCGATCGAGGAGCAGG
>JANMOK010000243.1:0-2463 GCA_031369165.1 Paracoccaceae bacterium | reverse complement strand
AGCCAGCGAATGCCAGGCCCGATGACTTGGCGCTGGCCATGGACAAGGCATTTGCCGATGGGCTTGGCTTGGGCAAAGCCCAGGCAGCCATATTGTGGCCGGGTGCCGATTGGCGCGCATTCGGGCTGAAAGCGGCAATATTTGCGCCGCGCTCGCGTTACGTGATGGCAGGGTTGACGCGGGTATTTGAGGTGCCCGCGATGATTGACGCGGGTGTTCACCCATCCGCATCGGTCCACGCTTCTGCGCGGATTGGGGCTGATGTCAGAATTGGGGCATTCGTTCTGATCGGGCGCGATGTTGTGATCGGTGACGGCTGCCGGATATTGTCGCATTGCTCAATTGCCGAAGGGGCGTCGATCGGCGCCAACGCATTGATCCACAGCGGTGTGCGCATTGGGCCGCGGGTGGTGATCGGAGCGAATTTCACGGCCCAAGCCAATGCGGTGATCGGCGGGGACGGGTTTTCCTATGTGACGCCAAAACCGGGGGCTTTGGAGGAGGTCAAGGCGACCGGCCAGATCACCGGGGCCAGCCAAACAGAAGGGTTTGTGCGGATCAACTCGCTAGGCTCGGTTGTGATTGGCGATGATGTCGAGGTCGGTGCCGGGGCAACGATTGACCGGGGAACGATTGCCAATACGGTGATTGGCGACGGCACAAAAATCGACAATTTGGTGATGATCGGGCACAATGTGATGGTCGGGAAAAATTGTTTGCTTTGCGCCCAAGTCGGGATTGGTGGCAGTTCGGTGATTGGCGACAGGGTGATATTGGGTGGTCAGGTTGGCGTGGCCGATCATATCAATATCGGGTCGGACGTAATAGCGGCGGGCAAGTCGGGAATTTCCTCGCATGTGCCGTCAAACCGCATGGTGATGGGGAATCCGGCGGTTAAGATGGAGACCAATATCGAAAGCTACAAGGCTTTGCGGCGATTGCCGCGTTTGGTGGCGAAAGTGGACGAAATCGAAAAACGGCTGACTAAAACAAAAGCCGAACCATAAATCAGAGCAAACGTGAAACATGGAGAGGCCCATGTCAGACAATGTGAAAAACCGGGTGATTGAAATTATCGCCGAACAGGCGGTGGTTGACCCCGCCGAAATAAGCACCAGTTCGACGCTAGAGGAATTGGGGATTGATTCACTGGGATTGGTGGAATCGATTTTCTCGATAGAAGAGGCGTTTGATATTGTCGTGCCGTTCAACGCCAATGCGCCGGAGAAATCGGAGTTTGATATTTCCTCAGTTGGCGCGATTGTCAGTTCGGTTGAGGGATTGGTGGCCGTTTCAAGCCGGCTGTAGGCAGTGAAGCGGGTTGTCATCACGGGACAGGGCGCAGTCACCGCGCTGGGAATGTCGGCACCGGCAACGCTAGAGGGCATGCGCGAAGGGCGGTGCGGGATTGCGCCCCTAGACATTCGAGACGTCGAACGGCTTTCCATTCAAATCGGTGCCCAGATCAAGGGCTATGACCCTGAACAGCGGTTTTCCCGGCAAGAACTGGTTTTATATGACCGCTTCACCCAGTTTGCTGTGATCGCGGGGCGCGAGGCGATGGCGTCTTCGGGTTTGGTTGTGACCGAAGAACTGACCACGGATTGCGGGGTAATTATGGGCACCGCAGGCGGCGGTTTGCAGACGCAAGACGAGAATTACCGAACCGTTTATGGTGAGGGCAAGAACCGCGTCCATCCCTTTGTTGTACCTAAACTCATGAATTCGGCAGCGGCCAGTCATTTGTCGATGGCGTTCGATTTTCGCGGCCCGTGTTACACCGTGGCTTCGGCCTGTGCTTCGTCCAACCATGCGATGGGACAGGCGTTTCATTTGATCCGTGCGGGTGCAGCGAAAGTGATGCTGACTGGTGGCAGCGAAAGCATGCTGGTTTTTGGCGGCATCAAAGCTTGGGAAGGGCTGCGGGTGATGTCAAAGGACGGCTGTCGTCCGTTTTGCGCCACCCGCAACGGCATGGTGCAGGGCGAAGGCGGGGCCGTGTTTATGTTTGAGGAATACGAACATGCGCGGGCGCGAGGGGCGGAGATTTTGGCGGAGGTGATAGGGTTTGCGATGACGTCAGACGCTTCAGACATCGTGACGCCAAACATGGATGGAGCGCGGCGGGCGATGCTGGGGGCGCTGCGCGATGCGCGGATATCAACGCGCGATATTGGGTATATCAATGCACATGGCACGGGCACGACTGTGAATGACAAGACCGAATGCGCTGCGGTACGGGCAGCCTTCGGGGCGCATGCAGATGATTTGATGATTTCGTCGACCAAATCGATGCACGGACATCTGATTGGCGGCACCGGTGCCGTGGAACTGCTGGCCTGCATAATGGCAGTCAAGGACGGCGTGATCGCGCCAACGGCTGGCCATCAGACGCCCGATCCGGCATGTAACTTGGATGTAGTGCCGAATGTGGCGCGCGAAGCCAAGGTGACGGTGGCGTTG
>JANMOK010000223.1:0-2953 GCA_031369165.1 Paracoccaceae bacterium | reverse complement strand
AAACGCCAGGACCCATTCCGAAGCGCAGGTGGGGCAGATTGCTGCCAGCATCAAGGAATTCGGCTTTACCAATCCGATCCTCACTGATGGTGATGGCGGAATCATTGCGGGGCATGGCCGAATTCTCGCGGCGCAGAAATTGGGAATCACCGAAGTCCCCACCATTGGCCTCGGCCATCTCACCGACGCACAGCGACGCGCATACATCATCGCCGACAATCGTCTGGCGGAGAACGCAGGCTGGGACCTGGCGATGTTGCGGATCGAATTGGGTGACCTGGCCGGTTTGGACTTCGATCTGAGCCTCATGGGCTTCAGTGACGACGAACTGTCCGGCGTCATGGCCGACCGGACCTCGGGCCTCACCGAACCCGATACTGTTCCCGAGGTGCCGGACACCCCAATTTCCGTGTTGGGGGATGTCTGGAAATTAGGAAACCATCGCCTGGTCTGCGGCGATAGCACGGATGCCGACACCGTTGCCATCTGCCTGAACGGCGTTACCCCGCATCTTATGGTGACCGATCCACCATATGGGGTGGATTACGACCCAGCATGGCGCAATGGTGTCGGTACCTCGGCGACCCGACGGACCGGTAAGGTACTGAACGATGATCGCGCCGACTGGCGCGAAGCCTGGGCGCTGTTTCCCGGCGAGGTCGCCTATGTCTGGCATGGTGCCCTGCACGCTGCCACGGTGGCGGAAAGCCTGGTGGCCGGAGGTTTTGATATCCGTTCCCAAATCATCTGGGCGAAAGAACGACTGGTCTTGAGCCGGGGCGATTATCATTGGCAGCACGAGCCCGCTTGGTATGCCGTTCGCGCGAAGGGCAAGGGTCATTGGTCGGGCGATCGCAAACAAACCACGCTCTGGCAGATTGCCAGCCGCAATCAGGATGCCGCAACCATACACGGAACCCAGAAACCGGTCGAATGCATGAAACGCCCCATTGAAAACAACTCGTCGGCAGGACAGGCCATTTATGAGCCGTTCTCGGGATCGGGAACATGCATCATCGCCGCCGAGATGACCGGCCGATCCTGCTACGCCATCGAATTGAACCCGGCGTACGTCGATGTCGCCATCCTGCGCTGGCAGGCCTTCACCGGCCGGAGGGCGACGCGGGACGGGGAGCCCTACGAAGAACGCGCAGCACCAAGGAAAGCGCCATGACCGCCAAGGACAAGGGCGGCAGGCCACGTCTGCCCTTCGACCTCGACCAGCTGATCGCACTTGTGCGCATCCAGTGCACTGCCGTCGAATGCGCGGCGGTCATGAAGATGACCGAGGACACGATCGACCGCCGCCTGAAGGACCAGGGAGAGACCGGTTTTGCGGAGTTCTACAAAAAGCACCAGGGCGAAGGCAAAGCCAGCCTGCGCCGGGCCCAGTGGAAGGTGGCACAGGACGGCAATCCGACGATGCTGATCTGGCTCGGCAAACAGGCCCTCGGCCAGCGCGACGAGCAGCATTTGAAACATGGGGGCGATGTAACCCCGATCCGCGTTGTCTTCGAGACCTGCTATGCCAAGGACACATGAAAGAAAGCTGATCATGGCGGAGCGCCTGCAGGCTGCCAAAGGAACGGCCTGATGGGACGCAAGGCACTGGAACTTGCGCCGACTCAGAAGGTGGAGATCGAGACTCTGGCGGCGGTGCTGAACACCGAGCAGATCGCCGATTACTTCGGCATCGGACGCCGAACCTTCTATGCGATGATGGAGCGCGACGAGGAAATTGCCGCACGCTATAAAAAGGGCCGCGCCAAAGCCATTGGCGTCATCGCTCAGGGTTTGATCACCAAGGCCAGGAATGGCGACATCACGGCAATGATTTTCTTTCTCAAATGCCAGGCCGGGTGGCGTGAAGTCCAAGGCGGCGTTGTCGGCGGCGTGACCATCATCATCAACGCCGAGGATGCCGGGTTGTGAGCCGATGTAACGGTGACGGCTATCCATGGCAAAGAACCTGCGCCCCGCGCGGTCAATGACGCTCCCGCCAAATTCGCAGCCTTACGCGATGCCTATGCAGAGCGAAGCAATGGTGGGCGCGACCGACGACATTATCAACCTTGCCACGATTTCCGCCACCAACAAGGCCTAGCCGGTCAGGCACGGCGGCGGCCGTCGGGCGCGTCGTTGCAGCCTTCGTCGCGCCGAAGGCGATAGACACCAACCGTTTGGGCGCATTGGCAAAACTTGTGCACGTCCTCCCAAATAAATCCATTTGCAATCAACACTTTAACTGTCCACACCTGCGCAACGAAGGTTAGGCAGTTGTGGACAGGGGTGCGTTCGCATGGACAGGGCGAAATTGGAGGCGGAAACGATCATGAGGGTAGAGACACCACCAGCAATGTGGATCGAACACCGGGAATTGATATGGATAATCTGAAGCACATGCGAATTGTCGCCTACGAGCGGGTCTCCACCGCCAGGCAGGGTGCCAGCGGTCTCGGGCTGGAAGCGCAGCGGCTTGCTATTGAAGCGCATGTGGCAAACCGGTCGGCGATTCTGATTGGCCGCTTCACGGAAGTGGAATCCGGGCGCAATGCCAATCGCCCGGAACTGGCGAAGGCCCTGCAGCTGGCCAAGGTCACGGGATCGATCCTTGTCATTGCCAAACTGGACCGGCTATCGAGGAATGCGGCGTTCCTGTTGACCCTGCGGGATTCCGGTGTGCGCTTTCTCGCCGCTGATATGCCGGAAGCCAATGATCTGACCATCGGCATTATGGCACTGGTCGCAGAACAGGAGCGGCAGGCCATCTCAAAGCGCACCAAAGAGGCCCTGGCGGTGGCCAAGGTGCGTGGCGTGCGACTTGGCAACCCGAACGGTGCGGCAGCCCTCAGGCGGGCTGGCAAGGGCGGTGTGGCGCTGCTAGCGGCGGTCAGGGCCAATGCGGACCGGCATGCGGCTGATATTGCGCCGGTGGTAGCTGATATCCGAGGAG
>JANMOK010000193.1:0-2120 GCA_031369165.1 Paracoccaceae bacterium | reverse complement strand
GGCGATGTCGGCGAAAGGGCTGATGGCGTTTTTCTATCGGCGCGACGCGGCGGCGATCATTCTGGTGCTGCTTTTGTGGCTGGCCGGATATTATTTGCGACCGGATTTCTGGGGCGGAATTGACAATTCGTTCAACCTGTTGCTGGCGTTCAGCGAGGTGGGTTTGCTGTGCGTCGGCCTGACTTTCGTGATTGCCAATGGCGATATTGACCTGTCGGTTGGCTCGGTGCTGGCGCTGTCGGGCGCGGTCGCCGGATTTTGTATGACCAAGCTTGGACTGGAACCGGCGGCGGCGGTGGCGTTTGCGTTACTGGCCGGTGTGCTGGCCGGCACGATCAACGGCATATTGGTGACCCGCTTCAAACTGCCAGCTTTCGTCGCCACGCTTGGCATGTTCTACATGGCCCGCGGCATTGCCGTGTGGATGGTCGCGGGCGGGCAGTTGACCAATTTTCCGGCAGCGTACAACCTGCTCGGCCGCAAGTTGATCGAGACCTTGCGCTATTTCGGTGTCGCCCCTGAAAACGGCATGTGGTTTGACATAGCGTCGGCCTTGAGTGTGCAGACCATCATCATGGTTTTGATCGCCATTTTGGCGGGTGTGGCGCTGGCACACACAACCATCGGGCAAAAGGTGATGGCGACCGGCGGCAATACCCGGGCGGCGGATTATGCCGGGATCAACACCAATGCGGTGCGGTTTTGGTCGCTGGTGTTTTCGGCGATTTGCGCCTCGGTTGCCGGGATTTTGTACATCGCGTTTTTCAAGGCGTTCAATCCGGCAGCGGGGCAGTTGCGCGAACTGGATGCAATTGCGGCGGTGATTATTGGCGGCGCCTCGATTTTTGGCGGCTTTGGCACGATTATAGGGTCGCTGGCGGGGGCGGCAGTGATTACGCTGATCCGGGCGTTGTTATCGTTGCAGATCATCACCGAGACGGCGTCCTACGTGTTGCCGCAGCATTGGGTGAATGTGTTTATCGGGCTGATCCTGATTATTGCCGTGGTGGCGGATATTTGGATCCGGCAGTTTGGAATTTTGGGAATAATTGCCGACCGCTTGGGTTGGCGAAATAAGGAGGCCTCGCATGCTTGATGATACCAAGGGTGAGTTCATCATTGATATGCGCGCAATCTCTAAGGCGTTTGGCGCGGTTCAGGCGCTGAACAATGTCAATTTTCAGTTGCGACCGGGCGAGATTCTGGGACTTGTGGGTGACAATTCGGCGGGAAAATCGACGCTGATGAAGGTGCTGACCGGGGCCCATCACCGCGATTCTGGTTCGGTTTTGGTGGACGGCCACGAAACAAATTTCCGCAACCCGCACCAAAGCCGCGACCTGGGCATCGAAATGATCTATCAGGACTTCGCCTTGTGCGGAAATATGGACGTGGCGCAGAATATCTTTCTGGGCCGCTGGCCGCGCCGGGGCATTTTTGTCGATCGCAAGCGCATGTATGCCGATGCCGGTGCGGTGTTGGAGCGCTTGAAGGTCAACGTCAATTCGGTGTTCCAAAAGGTCGAAAGCCTGTCAGGAGGACGCCAGCAGTCGGTGGCGATCGCGCGGGCGATTTCGTTCAATCCCAAAGTGGTGATTTTGGACGAGCCGACGGCGAACCTGTCGCATACTTCAACGGAGCGGTTGTTGGAAACCATGCTGGAATTGAAGGCGCAAGGGGTGGCGCAAGTGATGATTTCGCACCGGCTGATTGATATTTTCAGCGTGGGTGACCGGGTGATGGCGCTGAAGCGCGGGCAGAACGTCGGGGACCGCTATGTCAAGAACACCACCGAGCAGGAAATATTGGAATTGATGATCACCGGCACGGCGGAAACGGCGCTGACGGCGGAACAGGCCCAGGACCGCGTTTGATGGCAGTGTCAGAAGAAAATTGGTTGAGGCGAACCGGCCGGTCACTTAGCTTGGCGGGATGACCAAACCGAGCCCTTTTCGCTATTTCAAAACCTCGCCCGAAATCATCCGTCTGGCGGTGATGCTCTACATCCGGTTCCCTTTGTCACTGCGAAACGTCGAGGACCTGCTCCACGAGCGCGGGATCGAGATCAGTCATGAAACGGTCAGGTACTGGTGGAACAGGTTCGGTCCGATGTTCGCCGC
>JANMOK010000187.1:0-5752 GCA_031369165.1 Paracoccaceae bacterium | reverse complement strand
CGCGTTCGGGCGGACTGTCGGACATGACAAACCAGCGGGCGGTGTCGGCGCCGTATTGCTCGATGATATCGTCGGGATCGACGACGTTTTTCTTGGATTTGGACATTTTCGACGGCGGTTCGACCGTTACGGTGCCATGACCTGTTACCCACAACGTGTCTGGGTTTACTTCTTCAGGAAGGAAATACATTCGTCGTGTCACAGTACTCGTCGGGCCAGCGCTAAGGTTTCCGTTTGGGTCAAAGGAGTGCATTTCTACCGGTGTGTCGATGTAGTAGGTCTCGTGTGTCACCATGCCCTGCGTGAACAACGCGTTGAACGGCTCAATCGCCGTTTCCGGCAAATGGCCGGTTTTCATCATCGCCCGGGTGAAGAAGCGGGAATAGAGCAGGTGCAGGATCGCGTGCTCGACGCCGCCGATATATTGATCGACGTTCATCCAGTAAGCGGCGTCGGCCATGTCGGTGGGCGTTTTGGCATGTGGCGCGGTGAAACGGGCGAAATACCAGCTGGAATCGACGAAAGTATCCATCGTGTCGGTTTCGCGCCGGGCCAGTTTACCGCAGTTCGGGCAAGTGGTTTTCGCCCAGGTCGGGTGATGATCGAGCGGGTTGCCCGGCCTGTCGAAGGTCACATCTTCGGGCAGGCGGATCGGCAGGTTGGCCTTGTTTTCCGGCACCACGCCGCAGGTGGCGCAATGCACCACCGGGATCGGGCAACCCCAATAGCGTTGGCGCGAGACACCCCAGTCGCGCAGGCGGTATTTGGTGACGCCGGTGCCGTAACCCGCTCTTTCGGCGTGGGCAATGGCGAGGTCGACCCCTTCATTCCCGATCATTTTGCCCGTGCCAAAGTGGGTATGGACATAATTCACAGGGTCGGTTTTTGGCGGCGAATAGGCCGTTGAGCCAACCCTTTCGTCACTTCCCACGGGCAAGAAACAGTCAATGACCTGAAGCCCATATTTGTGGGCAAAATCAAGGTCACGCTGATCGTGTGCGGCACTGCCAAAAATCGCCCCGGTGCCATAATCCATCAAAACGAAATTCGCCACCCAAACCGGCAATTCCCAATTGGGGTCAAGCGGATGCACCACTTTCAGCCCAGTATCAAAACCGCGCTTTTCGGCGGTTTCCAGTGCTTCCTCGGAAGTGCCAACCCGACGACAGTCGGCATTGAACGCGGCCAAGGCCGGATTGGAACGTTCCAATTCGCGTGCCAACGGGTGATCCGGCGAAATAGCGGCAAACGACGCCCCCATCAATGTATCGGGCCGGGTGGTATAGACCTCCAACGCCGCAAACCCCTTGGGCGCGTCCTTCACCGCAAAGGAAAACTGCAACCCGCGCGACTTGCCAATCCAGTTCGCCTGCATCACGCGCACTTTTTCCGGCCAGTCTTTCAGCCCGTCGATGGCGGCCAAAAGTTCCTCGGAATAATCCGAGATGCGGAAGAACCACTGGGTCAGTTCTCGGCGTTCCACCGGCGCACCAGAACGCCAGCCTTTACCGTCGATCACCTGCTCATTTGCCAGCACCGTCATATCGACTGGGTCCCAGTTGACTACGGCGGCTTTGCGCGTCACCAGACCGGCCTGCAAGAAATCGAGGAACAGCGCCTGCTGTTGGCCGTAATACTCCGGGTCGCAGGTGGCAAACTCGCGTGACCAATCCAGCGACAGGCCCAGCGGTTTCATCTGCGCCCGCATCGCGTCGATGTTGGCATAGGTCCATTTGCCGGGATGGACCTTCTGTTCCATCGCCGCATTTTCGGCGGGCATGCCGAACGCATCCCAGCCCATCGGGTGCAAGATGTTAAACCCCTGCGCCTTCTTATAGCGCGCCACCACATCACCCATGGTGTAGTTGCGCACATGGCCCATGTGGATGCGGCCAGAGGGATAGGGGAACATCTCGAGCACATAGTATTTCGCCCGCGAATCATCGCGTTCGGCCTTGAACAGCCCCGCCTGATCCCAGACCTTTTGCCATTTCGGCTCGGCCACCCGTGCATTATAGCGTGCCATGCCGCACTTCCTTTAACCGTGTCAGATGGCTAAGCATCTGAATAATCTACGAAAAACTCAAGAACCTGAGGCAGCGCCGACGCGCAGTTGCCGCGCCCGCACCAGAATGGCATCCTCAATCTGGTCAATCGATTCGGCGCTGAGCGAGACGGAACCACCGCCCGATTGCCGGAAAGCCGCGACTCGGACCGAATTCACCCCCAGATCGGCGCGTTGCACGTAAACCGTGACGCGATACAGGCCCGCGGCACCGCCCACCTTGCCCCAGCCTGTGACAATCAGTCCTGAAAATGGATCGGCAGATTCAAGCGGCAGAAACGAAAGCGTATCCAGCGCCCCGGCCCAGATGTAGCGGTTTACCCCGGCAAGTGATGCATCGGCAGCACCACCGCCGCCGCAGCCGACCAAGGCCAAAACCAAGGCCAAAACCGTAGAAATCCTCAATAAACCCGGCATTCGGGACGCCTCCGCAACAAATTGAAGTTCGCTGTTGAAAGTTAGTATCGGCAAGCCCTGACCCTCACAAGCATTTTTCATGTTCTGGCCGCCAAGACTCACTGTGGCTTGGGTGCATCACCGAATAAGGCAATGGCATTTCGACCTTGGATAACCTTGACCCTGCCACCCGGAATGATGAATTAGGGCATCACTTGGTCCGGAGCGAACCGGAATAAGGTGCAACATTTAACACACGAGGGAAAACGAATGAAAAACGTTCTCTTTGCAACCACTGCACTAGTTGCCGCTTCGGTTTCGGGCTCCGCCTTTGCCGCAAGTCACACCAGCCTTGGCTGGTCGGCAGAAGCTACTGCTGGTTTCAACGACGATATCGAAGGCGGCATGTTTGTCGACGCCTCTGCCACTGTTACCGGTACCCTGACGACTTCTTCGGGCATCACGCTCGGCCTGTCGTACGGCATCGACTTCAACGACGATGACGGCTTCGCTTCCGACCGCTTCGCCACTTTTACTGCCGAATCTTCGGCCGGTAAACTCACCATCGGTGAAGTTGGCGATTTCGCTGCCGAGAAAAACTGGAATACGATCGGCAAAGAAGGCTTCGGCCAGGACTTCCAGGAAGAAGATGGCGAGTTCGCGGTTGACTTCACTGGCAACTTCAATGGCTTTCAATACGGCGTTTCGTCGATCATCGGCGACGGCGAAGGCCTCGGTGGCGGCGCGAATGACCAAGTTGGCGGTCTTTCGCTCGGCATAAGCGGTGCAGTCGGCTCGTTCAAATTCGGCCTGGGCTACGAAGAAGCCTCGTTCGATGACGGGGCTCTGCCAAGATTTGACGACGACAATGGCAATACCATGGGCCTCGGCGTCGAAACCACTTTCGGTGGCGCAACCATCGGTCTGGCTTACATTACCGACGATAGCGCCACAGACGGCGGCACTTCGACCGGTGTGCTGGTCAAATACGCGCTGGGCAACGGCATCGACATCGGTGTGTACTACACCATGAACGAGAATTCTGCCGCTGTTTCGAATGACGCATACGGTGCTTGGGTTGGCTATGCGATGGATCCGATCACGGTTAAACTTGCATTCGATACGGAAGAAGACCTGACGCCGGATAATCGTATCCGCGTAACGGCTGAATATGCGATGGCTCCGGCCACGCTGTTCGTCGGCTACTCGACCGACGCTGGTGAAGGTGCCTATGTCGGCGCTGACGTCGACCTCGGCAACGACGCGACGTTGACCGTTTCCTTCGCTGAATTCGACGAAGCTTTTGGTCGTGAATTCAAAGGCGGCACGTCAGCTTACATCAACGTGAAATTCTGATCTTTCAGAACTAACGGATATTTCGGAAAGGGCGGGCCGCACGGTCCGCCCTTTTCATTTGAGGAATGCGGTATGGGGTTGGATGATATTCAAACGCGCATTGTGCGGGCGGCAATTGCCGCGGGGCGCAGTGCCGATGATGTTCACCTGATCGCCGTCTCCAAAGTTCAGCCGCCAGACCGGGTTGAGGCGGTGTTGAACGCAGGTCACCGGTTGTTTGGTGAAAACCGGGTGCAAGAAGCGGCTGGTAAGTGGCCGGAATATCAGGGGCGGTTCGCCGACGTTCAAGTGCATCTGATCGGGCCGTTGCAAAGCAACAAGCTGAAACAGGCGTTGGACCTGTTCCAAGCGATCCATTCGCTGGATCGCGATAAACTGGCGCGGATGCTGTCTGACGAGGTTCAGGCACGTGGGTCTTGCCCGGAATTGTTCATTCAAGTGAACACGGGCGCGGAACCGCAAAAGGCGGGGGTTTTGCCACGTGAAGTGGACGGGTTTGCGCAGACCTGCCGCGATGTCTATTCCTTGCCAATTGCCGGGCTAATGGTCATTCCGCCGATCGACCAAGACCCTGCCCCACATTTCGCCGTGCTGCGCGATATGGCTGCGCGCAACGGCTTGGCTGGCCTTTCGATGGGGATGAGCGGCGATTTTGAGGTGGCGATTGCCCATGGCGCCACCCACGTGCGGATTGGCTCGGCGATTTTTGGGGAAAGGGTCGTCAGCGAATAGTCACCCGCGACTGCGGTGTCCAGTGCCGCAATATCCACAGCAAATCGTGGCGCGAGAAGGCCACACAGCCCGCAGTCGGGTGCCTGGGTTTGCGCCAGAGATGCAGGAAAATGGCGCTGCCTTTGCCGGGGACGACCGGGTTGCGGTTGTAATCCTGCACGGCAACAATGTCGTAAAGCGGATCAGATCGGCGCAGTTTTTCGGTGCTAAATGCGTGTGGGGACAGGACAGGTTCGTTGTATTCCGGCGAGGCAGGATCCTCGCACCATTGGTCGCGCAGGCCTGTGTGGTGCGTTATCAACGGGAAATTTGATGATATTCTATCCGGTCGAATCCACAAAAAATCAATTTGGAACGTTCCAAGTGGGGTTATCCCATCGCCTTCGCGAGTCTTGACACCAACGCCACCTCGACCGACCGAACAGGGCATTGTCCGCCCCATGAACCGTGCTGACCAGCGAGAAATGACCAAATCATGCACGCCAAAACTCACAAAATGTGCCCGCTTTTGGCAGCTTTTACCGCCAAATACCCGGCATTTTGCGCAGTTTTTCCCACGCGTAATGGCACCCGCTCGACCACTTTCATCCCACAGGAATTCATCCGCTCAACCTTGGCCGGGTTATTGGTCAGCAGCCGCACGCTGGAAAAGTCCAGCTTTTTCAGGATTTGCGCCCCAATCCGAAAGTCCCGCTCGTCATCCTCAAACCCCAATCTATGGTTAGCCTCAACCGTATCAAATCCTTGATCTTGCAAGGAATAAGCCCGCATCTTATTGGCCAAACCGATGCCTCGACCCTCTTGATTGAGATATAATAAAACCCCAGCGCCTTCAGCCGCGATCTGTTCCATCGCGGTATGCAACTGCGCCCCGCAATCGCATTTCAGCGAACCGAGAACATCCCCAGTAAAGCAGGCCGAATGCAGCCGACACAACACAGGTTTGAAATGGTCGGGCGCGCCGATGATGATGGCATAATGTTCCTCACCGCCATCATCGGGGCGATAGATGCGGACTTGCGATTGCTCGGCAACGTGCAACGGAACGCGAGCATGCGAGACTTCGTGGATTTCAGGCAAGGCGTCGGAAGGCGTCAGTTCCGCTAGGTCCAGCCGAGTCAGGCCCTCGCGTTGCATCTTGTCCAGTTGGGAACGATCGATATCCGCTACCAAAGCGGCCGGCAATAAATGCGCTTGTTTACA
>JANMOK010000130.1:0-4628 GCA_031369165.1 Paracoccaceae bacterium | reverse complement strand
GGCGCTGCCGACGCTGGAAAAGGCAGCGGTCCTGTCGTATATGCTGCGCGGGTTTTTTGACAACCTGTCGCGCCACATAGCCTTTGAGCGCGAGTGCCTGTTGCCTTTGTTTCGCGGCGCGGATTGAACGATCAGGCGATGCCCTGACTGGCTGCCAGCAAGCGACCCTTGTCGTTGACGGTTATCTGGCGGCTGTTCTCGACGAATATCATCCCGGATTTGCGAAGTTTCGTGAAATGACGACTGACCGTTTCAATGGTCAGACCAAGAAAATCAGCGTTGTCGGCGCGTTTCAGCGGCAACTCAAAACGGATCGGGCCATTGCCGGGCGGGACTTCAGGATTCTGATGCGTCACCACAAGGCAAATGAAACTTGCCAGTTTTTCGGCCGCCTTCTTGCGGCCGAGGGTTATCATCCATTTGCGCGCCTCATCAAACTTGCGCGGTGTCTGCAAGTGCAGTCGATGCTCGGTTTCCCGCGACTTAGTCGCAATGCTTTCAATCACAGCTTGCGGGAAGGAACAGAGGCGCACGTTGGTCGCAGCTTCGGCGGTGACAGTGTTTTCCGGCGAGAACCGACGCCCTGGAAAGTCTGGCGCGAATTGCAGTCCGACAATTTGCTGGCGGCCATCAGGAAGAAGTTTTGAAAGCTTGACGACACCACTGAGGATATTGGAATGGCGCCCAGAGTCTGAGCCGGCCGCCACCATCGCGCTGCCTGGAGCAAGCGCGTGACGTTTGGTATGACAGCTAAGTTCGGCCAACTGTTGCGGCGTCAAAGCACCGCCGACACCCTTGTGCCGCGCTTCGCATGCAATGCACAGCAGCGGAACGTCGGAATTGTGAATGTCCTGGCGCTGAACCTGAGCCAATTGCCACCGTCTTGAAGTCCGCGAAAGGCTGATTGCAAGGGCGGATCGGGGTAAAGAGCGCAACATGCAACGCAAAAAGCCGGCGGGTGGCAAAATTGCTTGATCGATTGAATTCAGGCTTTCCTGCAGGTGGCGTGTTGTTTTCTGCATGGCTTTTCACTTCACTATGGGTTGCCTGCCGAATTTGGATTCGAAGGCTTCGCTTGATTGGAAGAAATTTTTGAACTAGCGACGATTTCATGATCACGCAAAAAACCAAATATGCACTGAAGGCCCTGGCGGTTCTGGGCGGAGAGTTTCGCGGTAATGGTCAATCGCTGCGGATCGAGGAAATTGCGCGGAAATCGGAAACACCGAAGCGGTTCCTGGAACATATCCTGTTGGATTTGAAACGTGCCGGAATGATTGGCAGCAAGCGCGGGCGCGAAGGTGGCTATGTCCTGATCAAGGATCCTCAGCTGATTTCGGTCAGCGAGGTGCTGCGATTGGTCGACGGGCCAATTGCGCCTTTGGCATGCCTTTCCCGGCGCGCTTACAAACGCTGCGATGATTGCAAAAATGAAGAAACTTGCATGATTCGCAATGTGTTTGGCGACGTGTTTTCAGGATATTTGTTGTTGATCGAATCAATCACTTTGGCGGATATTATGCACAATCCAAAAGCAGCAGACCTTTCTGTCAACATTAGAAATCAAGCGTAACTGTATGTTAAAAAAAGAGAAACGCCTCTGCACATTTTTATCTTGATTAGCACGATTAAATAGCGCGCGCGTCCACGCAGGAAAAGGCCGACCGAGGCCGAAATTCGGCGCCGGGCGGAAAAGCTGCTTAGCATGATCCAATTGCCGGACATTGGTGGCCGTTATCCAATGCAGTTGTCGGGCGGGCAGAGGCAGCGCGTGGCTTTGGCGAGGGCTTTGGCGATTGAACCGAGGATGTTGCTGCTGGACGAGCCGTTTGGTGCGTTGGATGCGCGGGTGCGCAAGGAATTGCGCACCGGATTGCGGGAAATTCACGATCAAACAGGGCTGACGACGGTTTTTGTCACCCACGATCAAAGCGAAGCGATGGAATTGGCCGATCTGGTGGTGGTGATGAGCATGGGGCGGATCGAACAAGTTGGCACGCCGCTGGAAATTCGCCAGCGGCCGACGACCAAGTTTGTGGCGGAGTTTATCGAGGCCTAATCAGACATATTTCCGCCAATCGTGTTCCTCTTTGAAGCCCAGAACCTCGCGGATTTTACGGTTGGAAAGCGGGGCTTCGCTGCCGATGAGTATGCGGCTGTGCGGGGTGCTGGGGCACTGACGTTTGAGAAAAGCCTCGGTTGGTTCGTTGGCGGTAATCGTGTCGTTGGTGGCGTTGAACACTTGGAAGCCAAGGCCGTCTTTGGCAAGACAAAGGTGGACGATTTGCGCCAAATCGCGGGCGTCGATATAGGACCAGGCGTTGCGTTTGCGCGAGGGTGGGTTGGCGAGGAATGCGGGGAAATTCTTGTACATTTCCGGTGAAATGACGTTGCCGATGCGCAGGGCGTAGATGTCGGCCCCAGTCCTTTCGGCGAAGGCGCGGGCGGTGACTTCGTTGACTTTCTTTGACAGGCCGTACGAATCCATCGGGTCGATGTCGTAGTCTTCTTCGAGCGGGAAGGAATGATAATCGCGGTCGCCGTCGGCAAAGCAGACGCCGTAGGTGGTTTCGCTGGATGCAATGATGATCTTGCGGATGCCGAGTTTGGTGGCGGCCTCAATGACGTTGTAGGTGCTGACAACATTGGAGGCGAAAGTTCGGTTGTCGGGCTGTATCAGCACCGCAGGCACGGCGGCGAAATGGACCACCGCGTCGACTTTGGCAGGTCCGCCGCCAGTGTCGTAGCCGTCATAGCCGAAATGCATCGACAGGGCGTTGAACACTTGGCCGCTGTCGGCGAGGTCAGTGTAAAGGGTGTTGACCCCCGGACAGTCGAGCGGCTTGAGGTCAAGATTGCGGATCGCGTGGCCTTTGGCCTGGAGCCAAGGGACAACGATTTTACCTGCCAAGCCGGAACCGCCAGTGAAGATGATGCGCATTTTGCCCTCGTTTGCTCAGGCGCCGATGCGGCGCAGGTAATCTATCGACCGTTTTGCGAAGATTTGCCAGTCCGAAGGGTTGTCGTGTTCGGTGACGATGTGGCTGGCGCTGGTTTGGGCGAATAGCGGGAACAATGCGGGCCAGTCGATGATGCCGTCGCCGGTAGCGGTCCAGCCGTCGTCGTCTTGGGTGGTGCCAAGCGGCGCGGTGTCTTTGGTCTGGATGGCGGCGATACGGGTGGCGTAGCGGGCGAGTTCGGTGGCGGGATCGGCACCGGCGCGGGTGAGCCAGCCGAGGTCGATTTCGAATTTCACCTCGGGTCCGGCGGCATCGAAGATTTGGTCGATCGGACGCGTGCCGTCGGGCAGGGGGATGTATTCGAAATCGTGGTTGTGCCAAGCGACAGTTAGGCCATGGGGTTTGGCTTTGGCCGCACCCTCGGCGAGTTGGTGGCCGAGGCTGCGCCAGTAGGCGGCGGTTGGTTGGCGTTCTTCGGGGGCGATCCAAGGCGGGATCATCAGGGTTGCGCCAAGCGTTAGGGCGATGTCGATGAAGCGGTTGGGTTCGTTGACGAGGCCGCAGAGCGGCATGTGGAAGCCGTAGCAAGCAAGGCCCGTGTCATCGAGTTGGCGGCGCAATAGTTTAGGGTCGGATTCGTAGGCCGGAAGCCAAGGTTCGATGGCGTGATAACCCATTGCCTTTAGGACCGGGAACTGGGCGATCAATGGCGGAAAGTTGCGCGAGGAATAAAGTTGGTAGGCGATTGGCCACACCATTATACTTGTTTTTCCTTGTCGGCATCGAATTCCAGCAATTCCACCATCACGCCCAAATCCTTGACGGTATCGTAATATGCATAGCGACCATGCCCGCCGTTAAATTCGCCGCGCTGCAACAGCGGGTGGCCTTGGCTTTCAAGATAGGCGTGGCGGCTGGTCAGGTTCCGCGTTTTGAAGGCGATGTGGTGGCAGCCCGGACCGTTCTTTTCCAACAAGTCTCGCCACGCGCTTTTTTCCGGACCGGGCTCAAGGAATTCGACGTCGATGTTGTTGAATTCAAACATCGCCAGCCGGCAACCGACACTGGCAGGGCGGTTGTGATAGACCGCCTGCGCCTCGTCGGGTTCGGCGGCTTTGCCAATATGCCCAGGTTTCTTGCCGGTAAGGTTGGAAAACCATTCGATGGATTGTTCAAGATTGTGGGTTACAAAGCAGATTTGCATGACTTTGTCTTCGTCGAGCAAGCGTTTGTCCATCTTGTCACCTTTGAATAATGGACCGGCGGCCCCGCCTTTGGGGCCACCGGCAGGGAGGAAACTTAGCCCCAGATTGCGTCATATTCGCTTTGCAGGTTCTCAATCGCCGTATCCGCCGTCATGGCCGGGTCAGACCAATAGTTGAACATGACGTTCCAGATCGCGTCGATCCAGTCGGCGTCGGTCAGGTTGTGCGTGGTGACAAAGCCCTTGCTGGGGTCTTTGAGGGTCTCCAGAACCGCCTTAGAGCAGATATCGAGTGAAGCCTGGTCAACGTCGAGGCGCACCGGCGACGATCCCTTGATCGCGGCGAAACCGGCGGAGACGACCGGATCAACCACCGTGGCGGCGAAATCCAGTTCGGCTTCGAGAATTTCCGGTGAAACGCCGCCAAGAATGCCGAAGCTGTCCACCGTAACCGTCACGCCCTT
>JANMOK010000235.1:0-2027 GCA_031369165.1 Paracoccaceae bacterium | reverse complement strand
GCTCGCGCCCAAATCGAACGCGGTTTATGTGGCGTATAAAGCGGCGCGGGCGGCGGCGTGGGATACCGGTAGTCTGCCGCCGCCGAAACACATTCTGAACGCGCCGACCAAGTTGATGAAGGACATCGGCTATGGCGCGGGCTATGCCTATGATCACAACGCCGAAGATGCATTTTCGGGGCAGAACTATTTCCCCGATGACATGAAGCGCCCGATCTATTACGCCCCGCCCGAACGCGGTTTTGAGCGCGAGTTGAAAAAGCGGATCGAGTATTTCGTGAAATTGCGCGACAAACGGCGCAGCTAAGATTTTTCGCCGAAAAATCTTCTTTCCCCATGTGCTGTTGACAAAATCGCGGCGCGGGCACACAGAACGCCAATGTTCTGGCCTGTTATTCAAGTTGCCCTTGGCGGTGCCGTTGGTTCGGTCTTGCGCTATCTGACCGTTGCGGCGGTTACTGCCCCCCTTGCGACATTTCTTGTCAATGTCGCGGGCAGCTTTGCTATGGGCGTGCTTTATGTGGGGCTTGCCAACCGCACAGACCTGTCACCGCTGTTGATGGCCGGTATATTGGGTGGGTTTACCACGTTTTCGGCCTTTTCACTGGATGCGGTGCGACTTGTCGAACAAGGCCATTTGGACCGCGCGGTATATTACATCGCCGGTTCGGTTGCCCTGTCAATTGCGGCACTGATGATTGGCATGGCCCTAGCGCGGTTGCTGGCATGAGCGGGGTTCAAACTCTCAAAGTCGGCGAAGACGAGGGCGAGCAGCGGCTGGACCGTTGGTTGCGGCGGCGGTTTCCCAACCTCAACCAGATCAAGATCGAAAAGATGTGCCGCAAGGGTGAGCTGCGGGTCGATGGTGGTCGGGTGAAACCGGCGACGCGGTTGGAAGTGGGCAATGCGGTGCGCATTCCGCCGTTGGAAGAGGGCGAACCGGTGGCATCGGGGCGCAACCCGAATGTGATTACGGTGGACGATGTCAAACTGATTCAGTCGTGTGTGATCTACAAGGACGAGCATCTGATCGTTTTGAACAAGCCCGCCGGTTTGGCGACGCAGGGCGGTTCGGGGCAGACCCGGCATGTCGATGGGTTGAGCGAAGCGCTGAAATTCGAGCGCGAGGATAAGCCCAAACTGGTGCATCGGTTGGACAAGGATACGTCCGGCGTTTTGCTGTTGGCGCGAACTGGGCGGGCGGCGGCGGTTTTGGCCAAGTCTTTTAATCTGCAACAGACGCGGAAGATTTATTGGGCGGTGGTCGCCGGGGTGCCGGCACCGAAAAAGGGCACGATCAAGTTTGGCGTGGTCAAGGCTGGCGGTCATGGGCCGCAGGGTGAGGGCGAAAAGATGATCGCGGTGCATCCCGATATGATTGAGTCGACTTCGGGGGCGAAAAAGGCGGTCACCGATTATGCAGTGATCGAGGCCGCGGCCAAACGAACGGCCTGGGTGGCTTTGGCCCCGTTGACCGGGCGCACGCATCAGTTGCGCGTGCACATGGCCGAGATTGGCAATCCGATCATTGGTGATGGCAAATACGGCGGCTCGGGCCAGACCAACGAGGGCGATGGCTGGGGGGCGCAATTGGGTGGCGATGTCAGCCGCAAGATGCATTTGCACGCAAGGTCGATTTCGCTGCTGCACCCGATAAGCCGCAAACAGATGCGCTTTGTCGCGCCTTTGCCCAACCATATGCAAAAGACGTGGGATTTGTTTGGCTGGAGCGTGGGCGATGCGGCGGATGACCCTTTCGCGGATGAAGAATGAGCGCGCCGACGTGGTTTACCCTTGGGGCGGGGCAAAGCAAGAAGTGCTGGTGGAAAGAAGTTTCGGTTCGGCCAATCGCCGGTGGGTTTGAAATCTGGCTGGACGCGCGGCAATTGCGCAGCCCGGCGAAGGCAGATTTTGTTTTGCCAACGCGGGCGATGGCAGAAGCGGTTGCGCATGAATTTCGCGCCCAAGTCAGTCCAATTGATCCCAACACCATGCCGGTTACGCGGGCGGCGCATGCGGCGATTGAC
>JANMOK010000120.1:0-1676 GCA_031369165.1 Paracoccaceae bacterium | reverse complement strand
ACGCGTGGTGCCAGCCAATCGAGCATCGCATCCTTCCACAGTCGATGAACGCCCAAACTCATCGCGTCGTTCATCACGTCATATTTAGAGGCGACCGAGGTGAAAACACCCTGCACCATTCCCGCCTTGGCATCTTCCGCCACGGTCTGGCGGCCGAAATGGGTGGTGCGCGGGGCGGAACTCATTCTGGAATCCTGTGCATAGGTCGCATAGGTTATAGGCGGGTTTCGCCGCACTGCCCATGCGGCACGATGTGAGGGGCTTGGATGCCGGAACTGCCAGAGGTCGAAACGGTGCGTCGCGGCTTGCAACCGGTGCTGGAAGGGCAGCGCATCGCGCAGGCACTGGTGCGGCGCGACGGGCTGCGCTGGCCGTTTCCGCAGCGGATGGCCGAGCGGTTGACTGGCACGACGGTGACTGGTCTGACCCGTCGGGCGAAGTATCTGTTGGCCAGTTTGGATAGCGGCGAAACCCTGATCGTGCATCTGGGCATGTCGGGGCGGATGCTGGTGTCGGGGGTTGGCTTGAGTCAATTCGTGCATCAATTGCCCACACCCGAGAAGCACGACCATGTGGTGCTGGAAATCGAAACCGGTGCCTGCGTCACCTTCAACGACGCAAGACGGTTTGGCATGATGGATTTGGTGGCGACTGAGTGCGTTCACCATCATCCACTTCTGGCAGGACTGGGGCCCGAACCTTTGGGCAATGATTTCAATGCTTTAGTGCTGGCCACGGCATTTGCGGGCAGGAAATCGCCTATCAAATCCGCTTTGCTGGACCAAACCATCGTCGCTGGCCTTGGCAATATCTATGTCTGCGAGGCTTTGTGGCGTGCCGGAATCAATCCGTTGCGCTTGGCTGGCGAGGTTGGTCCGGTTGATCTGCTGGTGCGTGTCATCCGCGAAGTTCTGTCCGAAGCCATCGAAGTTGGCGGCGCATCCCTGCGGGATCACCGGCAAACCAACGGCGAACTGGGCTATTTCCAGCATTCTTTCTCGGTTTATGGCCACGAGGGTCGGCCTTGCAGGACTCTGGGCTGTTCGGGCATTGTCGGGCGGATCGTGCAGGCCGGGCGTTCGACGTTTTATTGTGAAAAGTGTCAGATTGGCTGAAATTGGACCGATTTCACGCGTGAAATTTTTGGTAAGTTGTTGATATTGCACGTGAATGATTTTTGCATTAACCACATTTTAGTGGTTAGGCGAGGATGGATTGCAAAAGTTAACGCCGCTGAAAAACCGGCTTAAAAAGAGCCGACTTATGGCACTTTAGAGGGGGCTTTCGGGGGAGCCAAGGCGCTTACTGAGAGGTGTTAAGGATTTGCGCATCGCCAATGGCGTGATGAATCCCCGCATCTTTTGACTATTCGACCAGCCCCGCCAGTTGTGCCGCGACCGTGCCCCAGCCGTCGTGAAAGCCGAGTTCGGCGTGTTTGTCGCGGTCAGACCGGTCCTTGTGCATGGCGCGCGCGGTGTAGGCGGTGCCGTCGGGGTGATCCGCAAGCGTAATGACAGCCGTCACAAAACCCGCTGTCGCCGGGCGCCAGCCTGCTGTCAGAAAGTTGGTGAAGACAATGTGACTTCCTTCGACTACTTCAAGAAAACAGGCCGACAGATGTGGCACGAATGTCTTGCCATCGTCGCTCATCGCGGTGACGAAGGCCCCGCCGGGCC
>JANMOK010000111.1:0-3659 GCA_031369165.1 Paracoccaceae bacterium | reverse complement strand
CACACACTCAAACAAATATACTTCATTTCCAGATAATCCTCGATCCCGTGGCTCGATCCTTCGCGCCCTAACCCTGACTGTTTCATCCCGCCAAACGGAGCCTCGGCGGTGGAAATAAGGCCGGTATTCACCCCGACCATGCCATATTCCAGCGCCTCGGCCACCCGCCAAACGCGGCTCAAATCCTTCGCGTAGAAATACGACGCCAGACCGAAAATCGTGTCATTGGCCGCCTCGATCACATCCGCCTCGTCCTTGAACGAAAACAACGGAGCCACTGGCCCGAACGTCTCATCATTTGCCACCAGCATATCTTTGGTCATCCCGGTCAATATCGTCGGCTCAAAAAACAACCCACCCAAAGCGTGCCGCTTGCCCCCGGTCAGCACCTTGGCCCCCTTGGCCACCGCATCGGCGATATGCTCCTCAACCTTCTCAACCGCCGACGGTGTAATCAACGGCCCCGTTGTGATGCCTTCACCAAAACCGTCGCCAATCTTCATCTTGCCAACCGCAACGGCCAGTTTGGCGGCAAAGGCGTCATAGACGCCTTCCTGCACATAAATCCGGTTGGCGCAGACACAAGTCTGCCCGTTGTTGCGGTATTTCGAGATCATTGCCCCCTCAACCGCCTTGTCCAGATCGGCGTCGTCAAACACGATGAACGGCGCATTGCCGCCCAGTTCCATCGACATTTTCATCACCTGCGCCGCCCCCTGCGCCAGCAAAATCCGCCCGACTTCGGTCGAGCCGGTGAAGGTCAATTTGCGCACCTTGGGATTGTCGCAGAACTCTTTCCCAATCACCGACGACCGTTTCGAGGTGATGACGCTGAACAACCCTTTCGGCAGCCCGGCCCGCTCCGCCAACAGCGCCATCGCCAATGCCGACAGCGGCGTCTCGCCCGCCGGTTTGGCCACAAACGCACAGCCCACTGCCAATGCGGGCCCAACCTTTCGGGCAATCATCGCGTTGGGAAAGTTCCACGGCGTGATCGAGGCCACCACACCTACCGGCTGCTTGATGATGATTATGCGCTTGTCCGGCTGATGCCCCGGCACGGTCTCCCCGTAATTCCGCCGCGCCTCTTCGGCGAACCATTCGATGAAACTGGCCCCGTAAATCACCTCGCCCCGCGCCTCGGCAAACGGTTTGCCCATTTCAGCGCACAGGATGCGACCAAGGTCATCCGCATTGGCGACCATCAATTCATACCATTTGCGCAAAACCCCGCTGCGATCTTTCCCCGTCCGCGCCGCCCAGGCCTTTTGCGCGACGTAAGCCGCGTCAATCGCCCGACGCGTCTCAGCCACGCCCATGTCCGGCACCGTGCAAATCACGTCGCCCCGCGCCGGGTTCGTCACCGGAAAAGACCCGCCCGAATCCGCATCACACCATTCGCCGCCAACCAAAGCCTTGGTCAGCAGCAACGAGGGATCCGACAGCATTGAAATCAAATTGGTTGCGTCCAGCATGGCTTCATCCTCGGCAAGATTGGGGCAAGCGCACCTGACCATATCGCAGCACGGCCTTCAAGCCTCAGGCGAGGAACGCCCGCTCGACGAACCAATAAAGACCGATTGCCGCAATCGCCAACGAGGCCGGAATTGTAATCCGCTGCCGATACCAAGACTTCGCCCCAAACCAAAGCCCAACTGCCAGAAAACACCCCAAAATCACCGTCAATTGCCCCAATTCGACCCCAACGTTAAAGCTGATCAGCCCGGTCACGAACTGCCCCGATGACAAACCAATCTCGGTCAAAACCCCGGCAAAGCCCAAACCGTGCAGCAATCCAAAACCAAACACCACAAATGGCCGCCACCGGCTGAGCCCACTGGTGAACACGTTCTCTATCGCAACATAGGCGATGGAAAGTGCGATCAAAGGTTCAACAATACTGGGTGAAATCGTCACGATCCCCAACATCCCCAAAGCCAGTGATACCGTATGCGCCACGGTAAATGCCGTCACCTGCCACAACAGTGGCGACATGTTGGTCGACAACAGGAACAACCCGACCACGAACAGAATATGATCCAGCCCCTTGGGCACGATATGGGTAAACCCGATCCAAACGTAATCCTTAACTGTTTCCAGAACGCTCTGCGCTTCCGCCCCAACAATGGCGATTGGGTCGCTGGCCGAACCCCCGGTCAAATAAGCTGTATATGGTTCCGTCACTGCACCTGCTATCGCCGGTGCCCGCAGGACAATCGGCCCAAAAGCCGCATCCCATTGCCAGACCAGATTCTTGGCCTCTGCCGGAACCGGACCGGTGACAATTAACTGCGAAATCCTCACCAGTTCGATATCGCCAACTTCTGGAATAGTGACCGATTTGACCGAAACTTCTTGGGCCGCACCATCCAGTGTCACCGCGACTCCCTGCAGAAAATCGTCGGCAAATGTGTCAAATTCTTCCGCCAGTTTCTCGGCCGGCAGTGCACGCAACCGATCATAGTCCGCTGCATTCGCCGATTCATTCGTATCACCCGCGCCCGGTTCAATCCGCGCCACCAGCACTTCCAGATTGACTGCTATCGCAATCGTGAATGCCGCCGGTTCAAATGACAGGTCAGCAATCGCCGGTGAAAGCTCGTGCGCCTTGGCACTGCCCACCAACAGGCATACCATTGCCGCTACCAAACTCAGCCAATGAAGCATGACCACCCTCTAATCCTTGGAACCCGACAAATGCCTCAATCAACACGCCTGCGCCACTGGATTTTTCTGGCAATTGCCCTGTCAGCGCCGAACGCCGCGCCGGCGCATGAATCGTGGATCGAACCCTTGGATTACTCGGTCCAAGTGGGCGATCGGATGCAGGCACATCTCAAAGTCGGGCAAAACTTCAAAGGCAATACGTTTGCCTACCTGCCCAGTTTGTTCAAATTTTTCGACATGGTTGATTCCAAAGGCCGCCGCCCGGTTTAAGGTCGTCAAGGCGACACACCCGCCGTCACCTACACAGCCGAAAACGACGGGTTGTTGGTGATGAGTTTTCGTTCGACGACCAACCTTTTGACCTATACCGAATGGGTGAAATTCGCCGACTTCGTCAAGGCGCACAAACTCGATTGGGTGATCGACAAACACCGCGAACGCGGGCTGCCGGAAACCAATTTCGTCGAAGGCTATTTCCGTTTTTCCAAAACGCTGGTGAAAATCGGGCAGGGGCAGGGGCAAGACGTTAACACCGGCATGCCGTTTGAACTTGTCGCCCTGACAAATCCGTATGCAACACCCGCGCCCCAAGAAATGCGGTTTCAGCTTTATTGGCAGAACCAGCCCTTCGCCAATTCGCTGGTGAACGTTTTTCGACGGCCAAACGATGGCAGCGATACGATCAAGACCACGCTCAGCTCCGATGCCAACGGCATAGTCACCGTTCCGGTCGAAGGCGGCGGTGAATATCTGGTCAATTCCGTCCACATGATCGAGCCAACCGCCGATTTCAACGCCCAAACCCGCGCCGTCTGGGTGAGTTTATGGGCTTCGGAGACGTTCAGGATCGAGTAGCGCCGACGACTAAGCCGCCGCTGTATCGGGTTCGGCTTCTATCGCATTCAGCCGACGCCCCTCGATCTGCGCCTCAAACGCCGCAAGCCGTTTGTAGATCGACATCAGTTCGACGATGGTCGTCCACGAATTGACCA
>JANMOK010000110.1:0-6168 GCA_031369165.1 Paracoccaceae bacterium | reverse complement strand
ATCGACTTGCCGATCGAGGAGCAGGCGCGGCGTCTGGCCCGTGCTGCCGGGCATATCGGCAGCGGGGCCATCTACCTGCACAACACCGTGCGCCACCTTGAGGAACTGGGTATCCGCGACCGTTATCTGTGGCGTTTGCAAAAACTGGTCGCCGAAGAAATCAAGTCACTGCCGCCGATGCAACGGGGCTGACCCTGTCGCGCCCCGGCATCACTGTCGAGGCGGCTTTGAGCAATTAAGCCAGCGCCCTAGACCGAATCCCGATCGCCCGCTACAACGGCCGCAATTGGGGCATCAGACCCCTGACTTTGAGGCGATAGATGCAGTTTCCCCAGCGGTTCCAAAACCTGCCGGAATATGCTTTTCCACGGTTGCGCCGCTTGCTCGAGGGCCAAGCGCCGGGTGGGCCTGCGCTTGCCATGTCGATTGGCGAACCACAGCACCCGTTTCCGGCGATGGTGCCCGAAATCATCGCGCAATACGCACATGAATTTGGCAAATATCCGCCCAACGAAGGCACCCCCGAACTGCGCCAGTCGATCGCCGCGTGGCTCAAGCGCCGCTACAATGTCACCCTAGACCCGGCTACCCAAATCACCGCACTGAACGGCACCCGAGAAGGGCTGTTCAACGCTGCCATCGCTTTGTGTCCCGAACAAAAGAACGGCAAAAAGCCGGTCATCCTGCTGCCCAACCCATTCTACCAATGCTACATGATCGCGGCGCTCACCGCCGGGGCAGAGCCGGTTTTTGTGCCTGCAACCGCCGAAACCGGTTTCCAGCCGAACTTTCACGCCGTGCCGAAAGACCTGCTGGACCGCACCGCAATCGTCTATCTCTGCTCGCCGTCCAACCCGCAAGGGGCAGTGGCAACCGAGGCATACCTGAAAAGCCTAATCACTCTGGCCGAAAAACACGATTTTCGCATCTTCGCCGACGAATGTTACTCGGAAATCTATCGGCATAGCCCACCACCCGGTGCGCTGGCCGCCGCTCAGGTCGCTGACCCGGAGCGCGTGCTGGTGTTCCACTCGCTGTCCAAACGCTCCAACTTGCCCGGCTTGCGGTCAGGTTTTGCCGCCGGTGGCCCGAAATCCATCGCAGCACTCACCCAGCTGCGCGCCTATTCTGGCGCTCCGGTCCCGCTGCCGCTGCAGCGCGTCGCTGAAAAAGTCTGGGCCGACGAAACCCATGTCGAAATCAACCGACAGCTCTACAAGGCAAAATTTGACCTTGCCGACCAGGTTCTTGGCAACATGCCGGGATACCGCTCGCCGGAAGCGGGCTTTTTCCTTTGGCTGAACGTGGGGAACGGCGAAAAGGCAGCTTTGAAACTTTGGCGCGAAAAAGGAATCAAAGTTTTACCCGGTTCCTATCTTTCGCGGCAAAATTCTGCCGCATTCGGCAGCGATGATCCCGGCGAAAATTTCGTCCGAGTCGCGTTGGTTGCAACTCTGGGCGAGATTGAGGTTGGTCTAAACGCCATCCGCTCAGTTCTCGGTAAAAACGTACAAACACGAGGATAAGGCACATGGCAACTGCAACCTACGGCAAATCAATCAAACGGCGGGCAAAACTGGTTGAACCCAAAACGTCAGCCGCCATGCAAAAACGCATGCGCGAAGGGCTCGGCGTGGTCTTGTTTGCCGCTGGAATTGCCGCGTTCGCAGCAGTTTGGACCTATGATCCCACCGACCCAAGCTTGTTTAGCGCCACAGACGCCGCACCCACCAACATACTTGGGTACATGGGCGCCTCGCTGGCCGACCCGCTTTACCGTGCTTTGGGCTGGGCCGCTTATGGCCTGCCCTTGGCGCTGCTCGCCTGGGGATCGCGCTTTGTCACGCATCAAGGCGAGCGCAAACTGATGAACCGCATGGTTATCGCCCCGATCGCTATCGCCCTGGGTGCAGTCTTTGCTGCCTTCCACGTGCCCTTTGCCAACTGGCCGCATGCTTATGGGCTGGGTGGCATGTTTGGCGATTCTGCCCTTCGCATCGTGCTGCCCTATGTGCCGCTCGAGCTTGGCCTCACGGTCAAAAGCATGACGATATTGGTCGGGCTGCTGTTTTTTGCCCTGTCGCTGTTCGCGCTTGGGGTCAATCTGCCGGAAATTGAACGCTTCCTGCGCTTTCAAATGCACGGCCTGCGCCGCCTGTTCCAAAGCGGCTGGTGGATTTTGGGCCTGCTCGGCATTGGCGCGTTCCGTGCCGGCAAAGCGGCCAACGGGGCCCGTTTGCGCCGCAAAGACGCCCAGCCAGAGGTGGAAATACCGGTTGAAAAGGCCAGTATCATCCCCGCCAGAACCGAATCCGGCGAAGCCCGCATGGACCGTGTCACCCGCTCCGGCTTTGGCGGTCGCATGCGCGGCGGCAACCAAGCGCCTTCCGTCGGCGACCAACCAGAGGAAGACGACGAGCGCTTGATGGCGCGGATCAGCGCGGCGGTAAAAGCCCGCGAAGATGCCGCACGCAGCACCGACCTGATCGACGACAACGCCGATTTTGGCCCCGACACCTCGCTGGTGGCAGGCGAACCGCGCGTATTGAACCCTGGCAGCAAAGCCTTGGCCAAAAACGCCCGCGCCCGCGCCGAGGAACAGCCAAAACTAGCGTTTGAGGATGAAGAGGAAACCTACCAGACCCCTCCTCTCTCGTTGCTGGAAAATCCTTCCACCATCGTTCGGCATCATTTGTCGGACGAGGCATTGGAAGAAAACGCCCGCATGCTGGAGAACGTGCTGGATGATTACGGCGTCAAGGGCGAAATCACCTCGGTCCGCCCTGGCCCGGTGGTAACCATGTACGAACTCGAACCCGCCGCCGGCTTGAAAGCGTCGCGCGTCATCGGCTTGGCCGACGACATCGCCCGCTCGATGTCCGCACTTGCCTGCCGCGTTTCCACCATCCCCGGCCGCTCCGTTATCGGCATCGAATTGCCCAACGCCAACCGCGAACGGGTATTGCTGCGCGAGATTATTTCATCGAAAACCTATGGTGACGCCCGCATTCAACTGCCGCTGGCGCTGGGTAAAGACATCGCTGGCGAACCCGTGGTCGCCAACCTTGCCCGCATGCCGCATCTGTTGATTGCGGGCACCACCGGTTCGGGCAAGTCGGTCGCCATTAACAAGATGATCCTGTCGCTCTTGTATCAACTGCGTCCCGATCAGTGCCGGATGATCATGATTGATCCGAAAATGCTGGAACTGTCGGTCTATGACGGTATTCCGCATCTGCTTTCGCCCGTGGTCACCGACCCGAAAAAGGCCGTCGTTGCCCTGAAATGGGTGGTGGCGGAAATGGAAGAGCGCTATCGCAAAATGTCCAAACTGGGCGTGCGCAATATCGACGGTTTCAACGGTCGGGTCGAAGACGCCTTGGCGAAAGCCGAAGATTTCACCCGCACCGTCCAGACCGGTTTTGACGATCGCACCGGCGAGCCGGTGTTTGAATCCGAAACCTACGCCCCCGAAAAGATGCCTTACATCGTGGTTCTGGTCGACGAAATGGCCGATCTGATGATGGTCGCGGGCAAAGAAATCGAGGCCTGCATCCAGCGCCTCGCGCAAATGGCCCGCGCCAGCGGTATCCACATCATCATGGCCACCCAACGCCCCTCGGTCGACGTCATCACCGGCACGATCAAGGCCAACTTCCCGACAAGGATTTCTTTCCAGGTCACCTCCAAAATCGACTCGCGCACCATCCTTGGCGAAATGGGGGCCGAGCAACTTTTGGGCATGGGCGACATGCTCTACATGGCTGGTGGCGGCCGCATCACCCGCGTGCACGGCCCGTTTGTGTCGGACGAAGAAGTCGAAGTGGTCGTCAGCTTCCTCAAGGCGCAAGGCACGCCGGAATACGTCTCTGGCGTGGTCGAAGGACCAGACGATGACGACGCGGGCGAAGTTGACCTCTTGCTCGGCCTCGGCTCCGGCGGCATGAGCGACGACGCAATGTACGACCAAGCCGTCGCCATCGTCATCAGGGACCGCAAATGCTCGACCAGCTATATCCAGCGCAAACTATCGATCGGCTATAACAAAGCCGCCAAACTGGTAGAAGACATGGAAGACAACGGCATAGTTTCCCAAGCCAACCACGTCGGTCGGCGTGAGGTGTTGATACCGGAGCGGTGAGCATTTCCCTCTCCATTCATGGAGAGGGTGCCCGAAGGGCGGGTGAGGCTTTGCACCCAGCCGAACCGCCTCATCCGGCGCATTCGCGCCACCTTCTCCGCGAGCGGAGAAGGAAACTCTTGCCGACCCACGGTTCCGATCTCACAACATCGATCCGCACCCACATTTCAGATTAACACAACCTTAAGTTGTTTCACGTGAAACAATTTGCGGAACATTACGCGATTGTGTGGGTTTGTTGGGTGACAGTGCAATGCTCGGACCCTATGTAATCCTTATGAAAAGACGCCATTTCCTGATCGCATCCGCCGCTTTGAGCGCATTACCGCTGCTGGCCAAAGCCCAAACCTTTGCCTCGCTCGACCAAATCGCCACCTACCTCAACGGCCTGACTTTGGCCGATGGCCAGTTTACCCAGTACAACGCCGACGGCAGCCGTTCTATCGGCGCGTTCATGTTGCAAAAGCCCGGCAAAATTCGCTTCGAATATACCGCGCCGGATAAAGCCGTCGTCGTGTCGGACGGCACCATGGTTGGCATCATTGACCCGAAAGCGCAGGACGATGCGCAAGTCTATGAGCTCAAACGCACGCCATTGTCGCTACTTTTGCGCAGTGATGTTGACTTGAACAATCCGGGCTTTGTGCAAAACCTGACTGGTGACGGCAAAGAAACGCGGCTGCTTTTGGTCGACCCGAAAGACCCGGCCACTGGAACCATGCTGCTGACCTTCACCCACGCCCCGGTTTTCCACCTAAGCCAATGGACGATCACCGACGAAAGCGGCTCGGAAACAACGGTGCAGATTGGCACGCTTACCCGCGGCACCCAGCACCCGGCCTTGATGTTTGATATTCCATGGACTAGGGCGAATTTCGGGAAGGGGTGAAGCCTAACCGCCTGACCTGTCATCAAAAATGAAGGGTTCGCGTATCACGATTTTGACTTCGGTCATACGCGGATGATGGGGGTTCAGCAGGATATTCCGTTCCTGCGGAACTACTCTGCTGGGAACGAGAAGGCCGAGACACTGCCTCATTGCCACAAAAGAATCTCCCAAAAATGCGGTCTTTTTGACGGTGTTAGTAACGAAGCCATGTTCCAAGGAGTCATCGGGAACATCCAAGCCGAACGCGATAAGTCGCGGAAAGTTTCCTGACTGACGCAGTTCGTGTGGCAAATGAACAAAAGTTTCGAGCAAGGCGAGTGCCAATGAGGACGAACAGTAGACAACCGGAACCCCCCGCGAGTTCCATCTGCCACCATGTAATCGCGCCCCTTCGCCTTCCAGATCGGGTGCGTATTCTTGACGAATAAGTCGCCAAATCCGCACCTAGCTGAAGACCCCATATTCGATGCGGCCGAGTATCGTTTCGACCTCGCGCCCGCCTAAATCGGTTTGGGCCATTCGAATGGGTACTTGCTCACCAAGTGCTGGATTGGGACTGCGCAGCCAAATGTCGGCTAGGCGGTTGTCACCAAACGTTCGGCGTGCGTGTTCAACAACTCGCAAAAGCCGCGCAATCCCGTCGGCCTCCTCAATTTTTAGCGGTGCACCTCCCGCAATCCGGCGTTCCAAAGTCCGGTCCGGAATGACCATGCGAACGTCTTCGCGGTTCAGCCCGTTTTCTAGTGCTTCGACGGCAACGCGCGCATCGACTCCTTTGGCGATATCTTCGTGTTTGATTGTTCTAGTGACAGTTGCTCTTGAATCGCTTTTTAAGGCGAACCCGCCATAGCTCGCCGACGTGGATTTTGGCGCTTTTTTCGAATCACCGCCGTCCGGAGGGCGAGTTGACCCTTTGAAATTGCTGCCAGCTGCAGGTTCAGTGAACGTTCCGGGGCGTGAATCTCTCACGACGTCTCGGTCATGCTTTTCAAAAGTTTTTTTGGCTGAACCTGATTTCATGTCCCGAGCACCTCCCGCCATTTGCCGCATCATATCATCGCATTTGGCGGAAGTCACATTACAAATCAAACTCCGCCAGCACCGGCGCGTGGTCCGAGGGCGGGGTCCAGTGGCGCAC
>JANMOK010000093.1:0-6818 GCA_031369165.1 Paracoccaceae bacterium | reverse complement strand
CCTGGACGGCGTTGTTCGATTGTTCAAATTGTTGGGGTTTGTCAATGCAACGCGGGAATACGACGAACATCACAAGGCGAGGAACGGCTGTTCCGACCTGCTGGTCGAAGTCTTTGGCGACAAGGGTCGCCACGCCCGATCTGCCGTTGGTTCGGTGTCATTGCCTTTGGGCGTGGTCGTGGAAGTTGAAGGCATATTCGAGATTGCCTGAACGTTTGGCTCTGCCGCCGGCATTTCTCTCGATGCCGCTGGCGCATCGCGGTTTGCACGATGTTTCACGCGATATTGCAGAAAATTCGCGGGCGTCCTTTTCTGCAGCCATTGCTGCTGGCTATGGCATCGAATGCGACGTGCAATTGGCAGCCGATGGCGAAGCGATGGTGTTTCACGACCATGATTTGGCCCGGCTGACCGGGCGTCGTGGATCAGTGCACCAGTTGCCGACGCGGCTTTTGGCAGGCGTCCGGCTGTTGGCAGGCGGTGAAACAATCCCCACTTTGGCCGACATGCTGGCAGTAGTCGCCGGGCGCGCGCCGCTGCTGCTCGAGATCAAGGATCAGGATGGCCGCTTGGGGCCAAACGTCGGGCCGCTGGAAACGCGATTGGCAGATTTGTTGGGGACCTATGCCGGTCCGGTAGCCGTCATGTCATTTAACCCGCACAGCGTTGCGGCTTTTGCCCAACAATCGGACCGTCCCGTTGGCTTGACCACCTGTGATTTCAACGCCACAGATTGGCCAATGCTTTCGCCTTTGCGCCGCAATGTCCTGGCGGCAATGAGCGAATTGGCACCATTGGGTGCGACGTTCATCTCGCATGACAAGGCTGACTTGTCCTCGCCAATGGTTGCCAAGGCTCGGGGAGATGGTCGGTCAATCCTGTGCTGGACGATCAAATCTGCGGCACAAGAGAGCGAAGCGCGAAAAATTGCCGACAACATCACCTTTGAGGGCTATGCTGCATCGGCATCCTGACGGGGGTTCAATTGGACGGCAGCGGTGATATTTCGATCAGTGTTCTGGGCGGAATGGACGATATCAGCCAAAGCGGCTGGGACGCTTGCGCCTGCCCCGAAACCGGCCGCCCGATTGACCCGTTCACGACTTATCGTTTCCTCAAAGCGTTGGAGGACAGCGGCTCGGTTGGGGGCCGGTCGGGCTGGCAGCCGCGCCATTTGGCGGCGCTGCGCGATGGCCATCTCCTTGGCGTGATGCCGCTTTACGCAAAAAGGCACAGCCAGGGCGAATACATCTTTGATCACAATTGGGCACAGGCTTGGGAACAGGCGGGTGGCGCCTACTACCCGAAATTACAGAGCGCGGTCCCATTCACGCCAGCGACCGGGCGACGGTTCTTGACCTTGGCTGGTGAGGAAACAGTTGCTCGTGCGGTGTTGGCCGAGGGGTTGATCCGCTTGGCATCGCAAAACAAAATTTCCTCCGCTCACATCACTTTTTGTGCGGCGAATGAATTCGATGCCGGACCAGATTTGGGTTTTCTGCAGCGGGTGACGCAGCAGTATCATTGGATGAACGCAGACTATGCGGATTTTGAGGCGTTTCTGGCGGTGCTGTCATCGCGTAAACGCAAAGCAATCCGCAAGGAACGCGTAACGGCACAGGATTTTGGCGGACGCTTTCTGGCGTTGACGGGCGATGCGATCGAACCGCGCCACTGGGATGCGTTCTGGAAATTTTACCAAGATACCGGCAGCCGCAAATGGGGCACCCCGTATTTGACCCGCGCGTTTTTCAATCAAATGCAGGATAAAATGCGCGACGATATCTTGCTTGTACTGGCCGAACGCGACGGGCGGTTTGTCGCCGGTGCGCTCAATTTCATTGGCCGCGACGCACTGTACGGCCGCTATTGGGGATGCATCGAGGATCACCCCTGCCTGCATTTTGAACTGTGTTATTATCAGGCAATTGACTGGGCAATCGCGCATGGTTTGGCCCGGGTCGAAGCCGGGGCACAGGGCGAGCACAAGCTGGCACGGGGATATCTGCCGGTGCCGATCTATTCGCTGCATTGGATCAATGATCCGGGGTTTCGCCGGGCCGTGAGCGAATATCTGAGAGCCGAACGCAATGCGGTTGGCGAAGAAATTGAGGTGCTGACCGAACACGGACCTTTTCGCAAAGGAGATGAGCATGGCCGAGAAACTGAATAAAGCGGGTCTGGCCGAATTGCTGGCCGCAGATTGGGTGATTGTCGACGGGCGTGACGCGGCAAAAAAGTCATACACCTTCAAAAACTTCGTCGAGGCGTTTGGCTGGATGACCAAAGTCGCCCTGCACGCGGAAAAAATGAACCATCATCCGGAGTGGTTCAATGTCTACAAACGCGTGGATGTAGTTTTGAGCACGCACGATGCAGGCGGATTAACCGATCTGGATTTGAAACTGGCGAAGGTGATGGATACGGCGTCATGAACACTGCAAGCACAAAATGCTTGCAATTTCGACGTCCGCTACCTATTTTACTTGCGTGAACAGCAAGCATCGCAACACATTTGAGGCGGTCTTTGCAGTTCCAGTATCGGGCACCATCATTTGGAAGGATTTGGAATCCTTGCTTGTTGCTGCAGGGTCGCGGGTCGTTGAAGGGCGAGGCATTCGCGTTCGCTTTGAAATGGATGGCGAGGTGGAATCATTTCACCGTCCCCATCCCGTAAAGGAAGCAAAGCAGTATCAAGTGCGTGCGGCAAGGGCGTTTTTAGAAAGAATTGGAGTGGTCCCATGACGAATGGAATGATCTACAAGGGCTATGCGGCGCGGGTGGAATTTGACGATAGCGATGGCATCTTCGTGGGCCGAATTGCAGGTATTCGTGACGGCGTTGGTTTTCATGCCGACAATGTTGATGGCTTGCGGTTGGCATTTCACGAGGCGGTCGAGGATTACATTGAAACCTGCGCCAAGATTGGCAAGCAACCGCAAAAAGCCTATTCTGGTCAAATGATGTTCCGCGTTAGCCCTGACATCCACCAACGCGCTGCTTTGGCGGCTGAACTGGCGGGCAAGAGCTTGAACCAATGGGCGGAAGAAGTGTTGGGTAACGCGGCAGGTTGATGATTATTCAAGGCGGCACGACCAGCGCAGTTTTGCCGACTCAGCCCTTTAAACCAGTCAAACCATCGCCAGCATATTTTCGCCGCCCGAGATCTCGCAGCCGCCTTTAAGTTCGGGGTTGTAGATTTTCACCACCCCGTCTTCGACCAGCATCGAATAGCGTTTGTTGCGGTCGAACATGCCTTCGGCCGGAGTATCGGGCTTTAGCCCGGTAAAGCGGGCGAAATCGCTGGCGGTATCGGCGAGCATGATGATGCCCGCACCGGTCGCACCGGTGCTTTCGCCCCAACGGCGCATGACGTGGCTGTCGTTGACCGAGATGCAATAGATCGCATCCACGCCTTTGGCGCGCAGGGCGGAAGCGGTGTGGATGAAACTGGGAACGTGAGCGCTGTCGCAAGTTGGGGTAAATGCGCCGGGGACGGCAAAGATCACCACTTTGCGACCAGGCAGAATTTCGGAAAAGCGAATTTGCTTCGGGCCATCGGCGGTTTGGATGGCAAATACAGCCTCGGGCAGTTTTTGGCCGACTTCGATTGGCATCAACGATTCTTTCGGGCGATTGCGCGGGTTGGTCCCCGTCATATAGGGTCGCGGCGTGGCTGAAAAGAGGATCGAATGGGCGGAATCGTCGTCGTGGGTGCCGGGCAAGCAGGGGCGTCGCTGGTGGCGAAGCTGCGCGGCCTTGGCTATGACGGTTTGCTGACTTTGATCGGCGAAGAACCTGTGCCGCCCTATCAACGCCCACCGTTGTCCAAGAAATACCTGCTGGGCGAGATGGAGGTTGAACGGCTGTATCTGCGGCCTTTGAGTTTCTATGCCGAACAACACATTGGCCTGCGCACCGGGGTTTCGGCGTTGTCGATTGATCGGGTGGGCAAGTTTTTGGCTTTGTCCGATGGAACTTCGTTGAGCTATTCGCAGCTTGCCTTGACCACCGGGTCTCGGCCCCGGCTTTTGCCCGCCGCTATCGGCGGAGATTTGCCCGGCGTTTATAGCGTGCGCACCCTGGCCGATGTCGATGCCATGGCTTTGGAGTTTCGCGAAGATCGGCGCCTGTTGATCGTTGGTGGTGGCTATATCGGGCTGGAAGCTGCCGCCGTGGCGCGTCAGCGGGGTATGCAGGTAACCCTGATCGAAATGGCGGAACGCATCTTGCAACGCGTGGCCGCGCCTGAAACCAGCGATTATTTCCGGGGACTGCATCGCGGTCATGGCGTGGATATTCGGGAAGGCATTGGACTTGACCGGCTGGAAGGTTCCGGCCGGGTTAAAGGGGCATTGCTTTCCGATGGGTCGGTTCTGAAAGTTGACTGTGTGGTCGCGGGGGTTGGAATTGCGCCCGATACGCGGTTGGCGGAAGTTGCGGGGCTGGACATCGACAACGGCGTTCGAGTGGATGAATTAGGCCGCACTTCCGATCCGGTGATTTTCGCTGCCGGTGACTGCGCCTCGTTTCCCTATCGCGGCACCCGCGTGCGCTTGGAAAGCGTGCCCAACGCCATCGACATGGCCGAGGCGCTGGCTGGGGCCATGCTGGGCGGCAGCGATCCCTATGTCGCCAAGCCGTGGTTTTGGTCGGATCAATACGACATCAAACTGCAAATTGCCGGGCTGAATTCGGGCTATAACCACGTTTTCGTTCGTGCCGGGGCCAAGGAGGGAACGCAATCGGTCTGGTACTATCGTGGCGCGGAATTGCTGGCGATTGACGCCATGAACGACGCCCGCGCCTATATGACCGGCAAACGCTGGATCGAAGCCGGGGTGTCGCCTTTGGCCGCAGCAATCGCCGACCCGGCCGCCGACCTGAAGGTGCTGACCTGAATGCGGATCGTTGCCGGCAAGTTTCGCGGCACCATTCTGGCCTCGCTCGGCGACGGCGACGAAGCCGCACGCCTGCGCCCGACCAGCGACAAAGTGCGCGGGGCGATTTTCAACCTACTGGCGCATGGGGATTATCCGCCGATTGACGGGGCAAGTGTGCTGGATTTGTTTGCGGGCACCGGGGCGCTGGGGTTCGAGGCTTTGAGCCGGGGCGCGGCTTCGGTGACGTTTGTCGATGACGGGGCCAAGGCCGGGGCGCTTATTCGGGCCAATGCGGAGAAGCTGCGGGTGACGGGCGAGACAAAATTGATCAGAGGCGACACAACGCATTTGAGTGCGTGCAGCGTCGAGCCTTTCGGGTTCGTGTTCCTCGACCCGCCGTACGGGAAAGGACTGGGCGAGATGGCGCTGGGATCGGCTTTGGCGGGGGGTTGGCTCGCCGGTGGGGCAGTTGTGGTGTGGGAGGAGAGTGCTGCGGTGGTTTGGCCGGAAGGTCTGATCGCAGCTGATACGCGCCGCTACGGCGATACGCGGGTGCACATCGGCCAACGCCTCTGACTATTCCACATCCGCCTTGCCCTGCATCTGTTCGGTGCGTACCCGGCGCATGACCTCGACCAGAAACGCGGTGTAGAGGCCAAACAGCAGCAATCCGTTGGCTGCGGCAAAGCCCGACAGGATGCGCCATTGCTGGTCCAGAACCAGGTCGCCAAGGCCCAGCGTGGTGAAGGCGACAATGGCGAAATAGGTGGCCGGTTCCAGTGCGGCAAACGCGCCGATCCCCAGGAAAACCAGCGCCCAGAGCCAGACGCACACGGTGACGGCGGCCTGGATCCACAACACGACGGCGACCAGCACCAGCACGAATTTGCGGTCGTGCGGCGGGCGGACCAGCCACGCCCCGGCCCGCACCAACAGCGCGGTTCCCGCCCAGGCAAACCCTGCCGCCACCAGTGTGGTGGCCAGGATCATCGCGGTTCCAACGGCGATCTGGATCAGCATTTTGGGTTTCCGTTAACACTTGCGGGCTAGGGTGCGCCAGTGCTTGCAGCGTCTGGCGCTGGACCAGCCTGCCCGATAAAGAGACGCGATGGAACCCCTTTACCTGCTCAACCACACCTTCGGCTTCGCCACTTTCCGCCCCGGTCAGGCCGAGATCGTCGAGGCCGTGGTTGCGGGCCGCGATGTGTTGGCAATCCTGCCGACTGGCGGCGGCAAGTCGCTGTGTTTCCAGCTGCCTGCTCTGTGCCGCGACGGGGTGACGGTGGTCGTGTCCCCGCTCATCGCTTTGATGCGCGACCAGGTGCGCGGGCTGAAAGAAGCTGGGGTGGCGGCGGGGTCGCTGACCTCGGGCAATACCGACGCGCAGAATGCCGAAGTGTTTGCGGCGCTCGATGCTGGCACCCTGAAAATCCTCTATCTCGCCCCCGAACGGCTGGCTTCTGCCGGGCCGCTGCTGGCGCGGATCAATGTCACGCTGCTGGCGGTGGACGAGGCGCATTGCGTCAGCCAGTGGGGGCACGATTTTCGCCCGGATTATTTGCGCATCGGGGCGCTGCGAAAACAACTCAACGTGCCCTTGGCCGCCTTCACCGCCACGGCGGACGAGGAAACCCGTGGCGAGATCATCCGCCAGCTTTTCCCGACACAGCCGCTGGTTTTCCTGCGCGGCTTCGACCGGCCCAATCTGAACCTCGCCTTCGAGGCCAAAGTCGCGCCGCGGCAACAATTGCTCGATTTCGTGCGGGCCCGGAAGGGACATTCCGGCATCATCTATTGCGCCACGCGCGCCAAAACCGAGGTGATCGCAACCGCTATCCGCGACATTGGCATCCATGCCCTGCCCTATCACGCGGGCCTTGATCCCGAAGTGCGGCGCGACGCCGAGATGCGCTTCCAGCGCGACGACGGGCTGGT
>JANMOK010000423.1:0-9411 GCA_031369165.1 Paracoccaceae bacterium | reverse complement strand
TTTTGACAGCAGCAACCAGAGAACTTCCGACACCCATGTAGGGGTCAAGAACGTGATCGTTCTCATTGGTCAGCGATAAAACCAGCCGTTCAACCAATTCCACGGGAAATTGGCATGGATGAATTGTTTTCTCGACGTGATTGTTTTTGACGTTTGCAATTTCCCAAACGTCGCTAGGGTTTTTTCCTAAAGGATTGCCGGAAAGCTCCCCTGCGTTCGGGCCTTTGAAATGTTTTTTTGCCGGGTACTTGGACGGTACCCGTATCGGATCTAGGTTGAAAGTATAGTCATCTTGCTTGGTGAACCAAAGGATCGTTTCATAACGTCCAGAAAGCCGCTTTGAGCAATGCAGCCCATGGCCGAAGTGCCAAACAATTCGATTTCGCAAATGCAGCCCTAGCGACTTGAAAACCGGATACAACAATATGTCCAGCGGATAAACTTCGCCGGAGTCAACATGATTTCCGACTTGCCAGCAGATGGAGCCTTGCGGGTGCAAAAGGCGAACGCATTCACGAATCACAGTCGATTGTGCTGCAATATATCCTTCAAGAGACATTCGTTTTTCGTAAGACTTCCCAATGTTGTAAGGTGGGGAAGTAACAATGAGTTTGAAGCTTTCGGATTCAAGTTTTGGCAAGAATTCGCGGTTGTCGCACGCCTGCGCCACAGACTGACCCTTTTCGCGCACGAATGCCTGAACATTTGAAAGATCGTTCATTTGTTTCCAATCTATGGAAGCCCCAATATCATTCGGGGCAAAGCCCCACTTTCTCGCGCTGCTCAGATTCGCCGTTTTACCGGCAGTTAGCTCAGGTTTAGTAGTGCCGAAAATTTCGTTGGCTACATATAGCGCCATGTAGGCGAATCTGACAATCAACAATGGCCCGCAAAGACATAAGATTCTATGAAGGCTTGGCGCGGTTAATAAAGTTGCTCGCTATGGCGCATGATGGTTAAACAACTGGTAGACCCGCGAAGTGATCCTGTTCCCGATGAACCAGCGGGCTGAAGATTTGCTGATGAACGCGCCCAGCGAGGCGACAGGTGTGCAGTTGCGGGAACTGGGGTTAAGGGTGGTTTGATGTACGAGGCCACGGTTCCGGTGTTTCCGCGGGTGCTGGATCGGCTGCAAGCGATGCTGGACAAGGCAAAGGCGTCCCCAAATGTCGCAGCGGCTTTGGCAACCCGACCAGCGGAAGGCATGTTTCCTGCCAGCCAGCAGATTGCCACGACTGTTCAGTTCATGCTGCGCATCGTCTATCCGATGATCGGCCAGCGCACGCCGGAATTGCGCGGTGCGATGGATGCGGATGGGTTGGCGGCGCGGATCAACGCAGCGCGTGGCCTGTTGCAAGCCCTGTCGCCAGAGTCGTTTGCCGGGGCCGCGACCCGCAAGGTTCGCGCCTTGGCAGGGTTGGCTGACCTGGAGATGACCGGCGAGGCCATGTTGTATGAATTTGGCCTGCCCAACCTGTATTTTCACCAATCAATGGCCTATTTGGCCTTGAAACACGCAGGCGTGCCGCTGGGCAAAGCCGATTTCGACGGGTTGCACAGCTACCCGGAAGGGTTTGCCTTCGGGTAGCGAGTTATTCCCCCTTCGGCCAATCCGACCAAGGGAATGGTTTGTCTTCGGATGAAAAAGTCTGGAACCTTGCCGTTTGGCGCAACCAATCAGCCAAAGACCCGCCAAAGTGGCGGATGGCCGGGTTTGGCGTATTGGAATTGAACAGCGCCCAGAAAAACTGGATGACCGCCAAAAGTGCCAACAACGACTGCGCAAAGCCAAAGAAAGCGGCGAGAATCAGCATGAAGAGACCGCGCAACCAGATTTTGCTATTTGCTTCGGTCGGTTTGTCGGGTTCTGTAACGGTGTCAGCCATGAGAATCTCCTCGGGTCAAAGCCAGCGACTGCGCCACACATAAGCATTGCCGTGCAAATTTCCGCCCAGGCTTGGAACAATTTTTCTGGAAAATTCGCATAGGCTAAAAGCCGCCCACTTGCCGTAACGTCATTGACCGAATCGGTCGAGAGTTGGACCATGCGCGAATTCAATTGAAGGTGGTCCAATTGAAACCTGCATCGGCTGAAACCTTCACGCTATTCTATCAGTCTGCCAACGTAGCCTTGGCCGGCGGACCTGCGGGTGAAGTTTTGGCGGTCGGGCGGCGCAGCCAAACCGTTGTTCTGGATGAAGCCGGGGCAACGACAACGGCGCATCCGCATATCGAACTGCCGAAAACATTGCACGAAGGTGACCAGTTGATGGTCGAATTTGGCCGCAGCAGGTCCAAACACCACGGGCCGATATTGGGCATCGGCCTGATGGCCTGACCGGACATTCCAGTTTACACTCTGCACCGATGATAGCACGACTTGCCGACAGCAGGCATTTACGTGCAGCGCATGCAATGGATCGGCAGGGGAGCATGGGACATGAATCTGGGCGAGCTGGTCGAAGCCTGGCAAGCGCCCGCAGCGCCAACGCCAACGGTGTTGAACGGGCATTATGCGCGGTTGGAACCGCTGGATGTGTCGCATGCGCAAGCCTTGCACGCGGCCAACGGTGAGGATGCAACCGGGGCGATGTGGGACTATTTGCCCAATGGCCCATTTTCGGCGGCGCAATACCGCGAATGGGTCGCCAGTGTGCAACGGAGCCTTGATCCGCTGTTTTTCGCCATCGTCGACAAATCCACCGGCGAGCCCGGTGGTGTGATGTCGTATCTGCGGATAGCACCGGAATCCGGCTCGATCGAAATCGGCTGGATTTGCCTTGCCCCGCGTTTGCAGCGCACGCGGGCGGCGACCGAGGCGATATTTCTGACCATGAAATGGGCGTTCGAGGCGGGCTATCGGCGGTTCGAGTGGAAATGCAACGCCCTGAACCTGCGCTCGCGCCGGGCGGCAGAGCGGTTTGGACTGAGTTATGAGGGTATTTTCCGGCAGGCGACCATATCCAAAGGCCGCAACCGGGATACGGCCTGGTATGCGGCGATTGACAAGGAATGGCCGGCGTTGAGGGCCGCATTTGAAACCTGGCTTGACCCGACTAATTTTGATGCGCAGGGCCAGCAAAAAATGCGTTTGGCAGATTTGACCCGCCCCATCCTGGTCACGCGCGATGCGGTTTTTGTCGGACCTTGACAGCCGGGTCATGAATCCCGACATGGCGGGTGGGGATTGCTTCCCGGATCGCTTCAGGAGACGCCGTGCCCTTCCCCGACGCCCTCGCTTTTTTCGCCAGCCGCCAGTCGGTGCCCGCGAAGGTCATTGCCGCGCCAGTTCCTTCGGGCGAGGAATTGACCGCCATTCTGACGGCAGCAGCGCGGGTGCCCGATCATGGCAAGCTGGAGCCGTGGCGGATGCTGGTATTGCAGCGCGCGGCATTGGATCGGGTTGCGGCGGCGACTTTCGCGTGGAGCAAAGCCTTGGGCAAGGATGACGAGGCGGCGGCCAAGGCCGCGGCGCTGTTTTCCGGCGCGCCTTTGATGGTGGCTGTCATTGCCTCGCCGGTGCCATCGGAAAAAATACCGGCGCTGGAACAGACATTTTCGGCCGGGAACCTTTGTTTTGGCGTCTTGAACGTCGCTCTGGCCAGCGGCTGGGCGGCAACTTGGCAGACTGGCGCGATGGCGACCGACTCGGCGTTTCTGCAAGCCAATTTGGGGTTGACCGAGCGGGAATATGTGGCGGGGTTTGTCATAATCGGCAGTGCTTCCAGCATGCCACCCGACCGGCCCCGACCAGATTTGACACGCAAAGTGACGTGGCTGGACGCATGATTTTCAGCGATTTCCTCAAAGCGCTGACCCAACTGACCGACCCGCGGTTTCAACGTGTGTTGTGGAAGGCGATTGGCCTGACACTGGTGTTGCTTTACGCCAGCTTTGTTGCTGTGAGCCTCGCATTGGGCTGGCTGCTGCCCGATAGCTGGACCCTGCCCTTTGGCTGGGAGATCAGCACGACTTTCCTGAGCATCGGCGCGTTTATCGGCATGATTGCCCTATCGTTTTTCCTGATGTTTCCGGTCGCTTCGGTGTTTGTGGGTATCTATCTTGATGATGTGGCGGGTGCGGTCGAAGACCTGCATTATCCAAATTTGCCGCAAATCGACAAAATGCCGTTCATGGACGCTTTAGCGGATTCTTTGCGGTTTCTGGCATTGGTGGTCATCGCAAATTTGCTGGCCCTGATCGTCTATATGTTCGCGACAGTTTTTGCGCCCTTCGTGTTTTGGGCGGTGAATGGCTGGCTGCTGGGCCGCGAGTATTTTCAGCTCGCCGCAGCGCGGCGAATCGGCATCGTCGCGGCACGCGATTTGGCCAGCGCCCATCGCGGCGAAATCTGGTTTGCAGGCGTGCTCATGGCGGTGCCGATGTCAGTTCCGCTGGTGAACCTGATCGTTCCCATCTTGGGTGCCGCGACGTTCACCCATATGTTTCATCGCTTGGCCGCACGCTGAATAAGCCTTCAGTCCAATCCGGGCAAGTCGGCGATCAACCGGTTCAAATCACCGCCGCGTTTGTCCAGCAGCGTGCCGATTTCTTCGCGCTCGGTGGTCAAAAGCCAGATGCCTTCGATGTTGAGGTTGACGAATTTCAGCCGACCCGAGCCGTCGGAGACCTGCCATTCCAGCGCAAAAGGGGCCTGGCCCTGCAGTTTTGCCTCGGTTTCAACCAAAATACCCTTTTGGCCGGCATCGCGTGAACGCACGATTGTGATTTGCCCGCCAATAAAGGCGCGGAATTGCTTGCCGTATTTCCGGCTGATATAGCCACTAAACACGGCGACAAAGCCTTTTTGCTGGTCGGCTGAAGCACTTCGCCAAGGCGCACCCAGCGCCGATTTCGCGATAATCGGCACATCGGCGTAACTCGCGAAAATCTGCTCAAAGTCGCGCAGCATTGCGGCTTCGCTTTTGCCCGAATTGATAATCGACTGCACGTCAGCGACGACTTTGGTAATCATCGCTTCGGCTTGAGAGGTAGAGGCGGCAAACACCGGAGTTGTCGCCACAGCCGATACCGCCGCCAAGCCCAGCAAAACTGTTCGTCTTGTGGTTTTTGCGTCATTCAGCATAGGGATCCTCCAAATCTTCCAGAACGGTCTCGCCACCTGTCGCGCCCCGAACCGATTGCAGATAGATCAAGCGCGCCAAAGCGTAGCTATCTTCTGACTCATGCAGAACCGAATTCACCGTTTCATCGAAGTCGTGTCGATCATTCAAAACATCAAGGGCTTTGGCTGTAGTGATAATATTTGTTGCAGGTTTTCGCGCGAAAGTGTTGACCGGGTCTAGCAGAAAATCGACGATCCGCCCGGCAGTATCGCGTTCAGAACTGGGGCCAAGCGCCGGCAATTCGATGTAGGCCCCTTCTTTCACGCCCCAGCTGCCCAAAGTCTGGCCAAAGTCGGCTGGTTTCTGGAACAGTCCGAGTTCAGCCGCCGGATCTGCCAAACCCCCGATGCCCAGCGTCGAATTCAGCACAAAACGCCCGGTACTGCCGAAGAAACCCGGCAGGTCGCCCTGCAGCAGATGATTCACGGCATAACGTGGCTCGGACAAGTTGCCGGAAAAATTGCCAACCATTGTGCGCACGCCTGCGGGGGTAAGCTGTGCATACATCTCGGCGGTTGGGTGCAGAATGGTTTTGTCTATCACTTTGTTGGCAGCGTGCGTTTTACGGTTGGCGCTTTCATAAGGATCGTGAATAACCCCATGCGACAAATCAGATTCGGCACAGGCAGCCAAAATCACGGCGGACAATAGCGAGAAAATCAGGCGCGATGCGGGCAAGGAAGTCAAATTGTCAGGAGCCTTTGTGGATGGTTAATAAATTTGCGGCAGTGACCATCATATGCGCTTGATAAGGAAACTTCCATTGATGGAAACAGTGGTATCGCTGAATCTGTGGCGCAAGCGTGACAGTGGCAAGCCATCGTAATAAGAACCGGGCAGATCGCAGGACAGGGACAACACTTCATGGCCGATAAAACTTCCACCGCACAGGGCGAGCGCGAGCTTAAGGAGGCGATGAAAACCGGGCGCGGCCTGTTCTGGGCGGTGCTGATTTTCAGCGTTTTCATCAATTTGCTGATGCTGACCGGACCATTGTTCATGCTGCAAATATACGACCGGGTGCTGGGAAGCGGCTCGGAAGAAACCTTGGTTGCCCTGTCGATACTGGTTACCGCGCTGTTTGCGATCATGGGCTTTCTGGAATACGCCCGTGGCCGTGTTGCGGGCCGAATTGGCGCAAGGATGCAGTCGCTGCTGGATCAACGGGTATTTGAGGTGTTGCTCAATCGAGCCGTCGTCGGTACTGAACGGGCGCGGCCTGCAAGCGGTCTGAAAGATTTGGAGGCGGTGGAAAAATTCCTGTCGTCACCGGTGTTTTTCGCCATTTTCGATGTGCCATTCACGCCAATTTTTGTCGCCGCGATATTCCTGTTTCACCCCTATTTGGGCTGGATGTCGGTGGCGGGCGGGTTGATTCTGGTCGCCATCACCTTGGCCAACCAGATTTTTACCAAAAAGCCGGTGTCTTTGGCGGGATCGGCGACGATGGAAAGCGACGCCATGGCCGAAGAATTGCGTCAGGAAGGTGAAGTCGTGCGCGGTTTGGGGATGAAATCGGCCGCGATTGCTCGTTGGAACGTCCGTCGGGCAGAGGCGCTGCGGCAAAGCATTTCCTCGACCGATCTGACCGGCACGTTTTCCACGATGTCCAAAACGTTCCGATTTTTTCTACAATCGGCCATGCTGGCAGTTGGGGCTTGGGTGGTGTTGCGCGGTGAAATGACTGCGGGCGCGATGATTGCCGGGTCAATCCTGCTGGGCCGGGCTTTGGCCCCGATTGAAGCCGCGATCGGGCAATGGCCGCAAGTGTTGCGGGCCCGGCAAGGCTGGCAAATGCTGAAACAGCTGCTCTCTTCGGTACCTGCCAATCAGCAGCGCACGGCTTTGCCCAAACCCCGCGCGATATTGGAGGCGCATCAATTGACGGTGGTCCCCCCCGGCGAAGAAACCGCGACGCTGCGGATGCTCAGTTTCCGGTTGGAACCGGGCAAGGCGCTGGGCGTGATCGGGGCAAGCGCGTCGGGCAAATCGACTCTGGCAAGGGTTTTGACGGGAATCTGGAAACCGGCGGCCGGTGTGGTGCGGCTGGATGGTGCTTCAATCGACCAATACGGCGAAGAAGATTTGGGCAAACATCTTGGGTACCTGCCGCAAGATGTTGTGTTGTTCAACGGAACGATTGCCGAAAATATCGCGCGCCTGGAAAAATCGCCTGAGCCTGCAAAAGTTGTGGCAGCCGCCGAAAAAGCCGGGGCGCATGAGATGATAAAACTGATGCCCCAAGGCTATGACACGGTGATTTCCAAAAACGGCGGGCGGCTTTCCGGCGGGCAGAAACAGCGCATCGGCTTGGCCCGTGCCATGTATGGCGACCCGATGGTGCTGGTTCTGGATGAACCGAATTCCAACCTCGACGCCGAAGGGTCAAACGCTTTGAACGCCGCCATTCGCACTATGAAAACGCAAGGGAAATCGGTCATCATCATGGCACATCGCCCTGCTGGAATTGCCGAATGCGACCTGCTGCTGGTCATCGACAAGGGCACGCGCAAGGCATTTGGCCCGCGCGATGAAGTGCTCAAAGAGCAGTTGAAGAATTTTGAACAGATTGCGCCGACATTGCGCGGAGAAAAACCATGACTCCCTGGTCCGCACGCATGCCGCTGTTGGTCGGATTTGGGTCTTTGGCGGTCCTGGTATTTGGCGTTGGGGCCTGGTCGGTGACCGCCAACATAGCCGGGGCTATTGTTGCTCCCGGACAGGTCGAGGTCGAAGAAAACCGCCAGGTGGTGCAGCACCTTGATGGCGGTGTTGTCAGTGAAATTCTGGTCGATGACGGCGATCTGGTGCAGGCGGGAAACGTTTTGATCCGCTTTGACGAAACCCTGCTCAAGTCCGACATCAAGATCATCGAGGATCAGCTTTACGAAATGATAGCCCGACGCGGCCGCCTTTCGGCGGAACGCGACGGACTGCCAACCATCACGTTTGACGACGAATTGCTGATGGCGGCAGAGGGCAGCGAAGACATTGCCGGGCTGATCACAGGTCAGTCCAGCCTTTTTGATGCCCGCAGCAGGACCCAAAGCGAGGAAATCGCCCAATTAAGGGAAAGGCAAACCCAGATTGGCCTGCAAATCGAAGGCACCGAAGCACAATTGGCCGCCGTTACAACGCAGTTGGAACTGATGAGTCAGGAGTTGGTCGATCAGCAAGATCTGCTGAAACAGGGCCTGACCCAAGCAGGTAAAGTGCTGGCTCTGCAGCGCGAACAGGCCGGAATGCAGGGGTCAATTGGTGAATTGACCGCGTCAATTGCGGAAAGCCGCGGGCGGATTGCCGAAATTGAAATTGAGGTGCTGAAACAAGGCTCGGCCCTGCGCGAAGAAGCGGCGACGACATTGCGCGACATGCAAACGCGCGAAAATGAACTGCGCCAGCGTGCAGTTGGTCTGCAAGAGACGCTTGAACGGCTGGATCTTCGGGCACCGGTTTCGGGCATAGTCTATGAGTTGCAGGTGCACGCCGTGCGATCGGTCGTGCGACCGGCGGAGCCGGTGTTGTACATCGTGCCCCAAGATGTGCCTTGGGTGATTGCCAGCCGCATCGATCCCGTGATGATCGACAATGTCACCGTCGGCCAGGATGCGACGCTGACATTCGCGGCGTTTGATTCGCGCACCACGCCGCAATTGTTTGGCAGCGTCACCAAGGTTTCCGCCGATTCAATCACCGATGAACGCACCGGCCAGTCATATTATTCGGCGGAAATTCTGCCGAAACCGGGTGAATTGGATAAACTGGGCGAATTGCAAGTCTTGCCGGGAATGCCGGTGACTGCCTTTATCCAAACTGGTGAACGCACGGCGTTCAGTTATTTGCTGAAACCATTCATCGACTATTTCAACAAAGCGTTCCGCGAACTCTGAAAGGGTCCACATGGCTGGCAAAATTGATCAACGACTGATGGAACTGGGCATTGTTTTGCCCGAAATAGCTGCCCCGGCCGCCAACTATGTGCCCTTTGTGCAAAGTGGCAAACTAGTATTCGTTTCGGGCCAGGTAGCGCGTGATGACAATGGCCCGATAAAAGGCAAGATGGGTGCGGGAACGTCGCTAGATGCGGGTTATGCGGCGGCGCGCACTTGTGCGATCTGGTTGATGGCCAACATGCGCAATGCTTGTGCAGGCGACCTGGACCGCGTTGTTCGATTGGTCAAATTGATGGGGTTTGTCAATGCAACGCTGGAATACGACGAACATCACACGGCGATGAACGGCTGTTCCGTCCTGCTGGTCGAAGTCTTTGGCGACAAGGGTCGCC
>JANMOK010000395.1:0-11345 GCA_031369165.1 Paracoccaceae bacterium | reverse complement strand
CTCGGCCTCGAGCTGGGTCGCCGACCAGGCGATGGTTTCCTTGCTGGCGGTGCGCAGTCCATCAAGGTTGTAATGGGTTGACAGAAACCCCAGACCAGAAATTGCCGTCATCAGCAAGATGACGGCGATCCCAACAAGTCTGGCGAAACTGAGTTTCACCCTATTGTACTTCCAGCCGGACCAACTGCCAAATCAGCTTGCCGTTGGTTTCCGGGTCGCGCAGTTCTTCGCGGTCGTTGATCGGGTACATTACCCAGATCGGCCCCTTGTCGCGCACCGACAGCGGTTCGCCGTCCATGTCCAGCGCCAAAATCACGTCATAGGTTTCAAAATCGGCCAACGGCACGTCGATTGCGTAGTCATTGACGGCCGTCAGATGAGCCGTCGTGCCGGTGCCTTTGCCAATGATCTGCACCACGTCGCGCGCCAAGGGTCCGCTATAGGCGCGGGTGCCTTCGTACCATTCCGTATCGACGTTCAGCGTCACCTGCGGCAGCGCCCGCAATTCTTCCACCGTTACGATCTTTTCAACCGCGCCACCCAGATTTTCCGGACGAATCATCGTCAATCCGTCTGCAGCAAAACCCGCCGAAATTCCGGCGATCTGCACGCAAACCAGACACACAATATACCGCAACATCCTTGCCAGCATCTTCAACCCCTGTAAGCAGCCACAGACTTTGCCACCCTTGGCACCTCTGTGGCGCAATTGACCCATCGCATCGCGTTCAACTTCACAATTGCACAGGCATTGCGCAGAAAGCGATGCATTTTATTGGCGAAATGCAATTTTCAAGCCCGAAACTGCGCAGAAAGCGAATCTCGCAACAGCGCGAATATACGCGCAACTGGTTAAAAAAGAGTGATGAACGCCAATTATGGTCGATTTTTGTTACTTATTTGCGCACCATAAATTCACCCATAAACCTGCACCGGCGTTCCGGCCAAGGCGGCGATATTCAACAACCCGCGCGCCGTGATCGAGGGCGTCACAATATGCGCCCGATTGCCCATTCCCATCAGAATTGGCCCAACTTCCAGCCCGTTCGCGGCCATTTTCAAAATGTTGCGCACCCCGCTGGCCGCATCGACGCTGGCAAAAACCAGTACATTTGCGGCACCTTCCATGCGCGAATTGGGAAACACCCGCGCCCGCAATGCCGGGTCCAAAGCCGAATCGATGTGCATTTCGCCTTCATAGTCAAAGTCGCGCTGTTCGCGATCCAGAATCGCCAGCGCCGCCCGCATCTTTCGCCCGGATTCGGTATCCAAAGTGCCAAACTGCGAATGTGAACACAAAGCTACTTTGGGAACCACGCCAAACCGTTTCACATGCCTTGCGGCAGCAATCACAATTTCCGCCACCTGCTCGGCGCTTGGGTCGGGATGCACGTTGGTATCGGCGATGAACAACGGCCCGGTTTCCTGGATCATCAAAGACATCGCCCCCAAGGGCTGCAATTCTGGCGTCGCCAGCACCTGATTGACATAATTCAGATGCCACAAAAACTGCCCAAAGGTGCCGCAGATCATGCTATCCGCCTCACCACGTTTCACCATCACCGCCGCGATTGCCGTCGAATTGGTGCGCATGATTGCCTGCGCCAAGGCTGGTGTAACGCCTTTGCGTTGCATCACTTCGTGATAGGTTCCCCAATAATCGCGATAGCGCCGGTCGCTTTCAGGGTTCACCAAATCAAAATCCCGCCCTGGTTTGATCGGCAAGCCATAGCGCGCCAAACGCACCTCGACCACTTCAGGCCGCCCGATAAGGATCGGGCGATTGTTCATTTCCTCGCTCATCGCATGCGCCGCCCGCAGCACCCGCTCGTCTTCACCCTCGGCAAACACAATCCGCCGACCCGCGGATCGCGCCGCATCAAACACCGTGCGCATGATGAAGGCAGATCGGTAAACCGACCCTTCCAGCTTCTTGCGATAGGCCTCCATGTCCTTCAACGGCAGTGTCGCCACGCCGGTATCCATCGCAGCTTTTGCCACAGCCCCGGCAACAATCGCCAGCAGCCGTGGATCAAAAGGTTTGGGTATCAGATAGTCCGCGCCAAACTTCATATCCTCGCCCTGATAGGCCGCCGCCGCCTCGGCGCTGGAAGAAGCCCGCGCCAGCGCCGCAATCCCCTCAACACAAGCCAATTCCATCGCATCGTTGATCGTGCTCGCCCCCACATCCAAAGCGCCGCGAAAGATGAACGGGAAACACAGCACGTTGTTGACCTGATTGGGATAGTCCGACCTGCCCGTCGCAATGATCGCATCGGGTTTTGCTGCGCGAATTTCCTCTGGCATGATCTCCGGGGTCGGATTGGCCAGCGCAAACACAATCGGTCGCGCCGCCATTGTTTTCACCATTGCCCCGCTCAAAACGCCCGGCCCTGACAAGCCCAAGAACAAATCCGCGCCCTTCATCGCTTCGGCCAAAGTCCGCAATTTCGTATCCTGCGCAAATTCCGCCTTTTGCGCGGTCATCTCTTCGACGCGACCCTTCCACACCACTCCCGCCAAATCGCACAGCCAAATATTCCGCCGCTTCGCCCCCAATTTCAGCAGCATATTCAAACAGGCAATCCCCGCCGCGCCGCCGCCGGTTGATACCACTTTGATGTCGGCAAACTTCTTTTTCGCCACAAGCAGCGCGTTAGTCGCCGCCGCCCCCACAACAATCGCCGTGCCGTGCTGGTCGTCATGGAAAACCGGAATCGACATCTTTTCGCGGCACAGCTTTTCCACCACAAAACATTCCGGCGCTTTGATATCTTCCAGATTGATCGCGCCAAACGTCGGCTCCAGGGCAATCACAATTTCGGCCAGTTTCACCGGATCGCTTTCGTTCACCTCAATATCGAAACAATCGATATTGGCGAATTTCTTGAACAAAACCGCCTTGCCTTCCATGATTGGCTTGCTCGCTAAAGCACCAATATTGCCCAGCCCCAAAGCGGCCGAACCATTGGTCACCACGCCCACCAAATTCGCTTTCGCGGTATATCGCGCCGCGTCCGAGGCCTTCGCCTTGATTGCCAGACACGCCTCGGCAACCCCCGGAGAATAAGCCAGACTCAGGTCTTTCTGGTTGGCCAAGGGTTTGGTTGCCCGGATTTCCAGCTTCCCCGGTCTGGGAAACTCGTGATAGTCGAGCGCGGCGTCACGGTTGGTTTTTGTGTTAGCGTCGGACAATCAAAACTCCTTGGCGGCCCAGCCTGCCTTGCAGTGACTAAATCCCGTCACGCCTCAAGTCGCAAGCGGCGTTGTAAACGCGGTCACGCCGAATACCGGAACTCAGCTGGGGGTGATCCCGCTCAGATCTTCGCCCTGATCAACCGCAAAACCTCTCTCGCCGCCTTGGGAATACTGGTGCCCGGCCCAAAAATTGCTTTCACCCCATGCTGGCGCAGGAAATTGTGGTCGCCTTCGGGAATAACCCCGCCGCAAACCACGATCACATCATCGCCGCCCAAATCCTTCAAGGCCCGGATCAATTGCGGTGCCAGGGTGCGATGCCCCGCCGCTTGGCTCGACATGCCCACCACGTCAACTTTGCGCACCACAGCATCTCGCGCCGCTTCCTCGGGCGTTTGGAACAATGGCCCAACCGCAACGTCAAATCCAATATCGCCAAATGCACTGCCAATCACCTTGGCCCCGCGATCATGCCCATCCTGTCCGATTTTGACCACCAGCAGAGAAGGCTTGCGACCGCACAGCCCCACAAATTCGGCAATCTCGCGCTTGATGGCTTCAAAATCTGCCGCCCCAACCGAAGCCGTGCCGTAAACCCCCGCCTCATGCACGACCTTGGCGCCATGCCGCCCAAACGCCCGTTCCAGCGCGTCCGAAACCTCGCCCACGCTGGCCCTCGCCCGCATCGCGGCAACCGCCAGCGCCAACAAATTCCCCTGACCTGACCGCCCCGCCGCCTCCAAGGCATCCAAGGCGGCGTTACACGCCACTTTGTCGCGCTCGGAGCGCAGCGTGTTTAGCCGCTTGACCTGCGCCATCCTGACTGCATCGTTATCAATATCGCGGACAGCAATCGGATCGGACACCTCGCAGACAAACCGGTTGACCCCAACAATTACCGCCGAACCATTATCGATCGCCGCCTGACACAATGCAGCACTGGCCTCGATCCGCGTTTTCGGCATCCCGGCCTGAACCGCTGCCGTCATGCCACCCAAAGCTTCGACTTCTTCCATCAGTCCCCAGGCCGCATCCGCCATTTGCGCCGTCATCGTCTCGACATAATACGACCCCGCCAGCGGATCGACCACGTCGGCAACGCCAGTTTCATGCTGCAAGATCAGCTGCGTATTCAACGCCACCCGCGCCGCCGCATCGCTCGGCAGAGCCAGGGCCTCGTCAAAAGAATTCGTATGTAAACTCTGCGTCCCGCCCAAGACCGCCGCCAAAGCCTCAAAGGCGGTGCGCACGATGTTGTTCATCGGGTCCTGCGCCTGCAGCGATACCCCCGAAGTCTGGCAATGCATCCGCAACACGCTGCTATCCGCTTTTTCGGGCCGAAACTCCGCCATGACCCGATGCCACAACAGCCTTGCCGCGCGCAGCTTCGCGGCCTCCATGAACATATTCATGCCGATGCCAAAGAAAAACGACAGCCGTGGCGCGAAATCATCGACCTTCAACCCTCGTTCCAGTGCTGCGCGCACATATTCGCGCCCGTCGGCCAAGGTAAAAGCCAGCTCCTGCACCAAATTCGCCCCAGCTTCCTGCATGTGATAGCCGGAAATCGAGATCGAATTGAATTTCGGCATGTTTTTCGCCGTGAATTCAATCACATCCGCCACAATCCTCATGCTGGGCTCCGGCGGATAAATATAAGTGTTCCTCACCATGAATTCTTTCAGAATGTCGTTCTGAATGGTGCCAGACAATGCCCCCATCGCCACGCCCTGTTCTTCTGCGGCGACAATGAACCCCGCCAGCACCGGCAAGACCGCGCCGTTCATCGTCATCGAGACCGAAACCTTGTCCAAGGGAATCCCCTCAAACAAAACCTTCATATCCTCGACCGAATCTATCGCGACGCCGGCTTTGCCGACATCGCCCTCGACGCGCGGATGATCGCTGTCATAGCCGCGATGCGTCGCCAGATCGAACGCCACCGAAACCCCGTTCTGACCATTGGCCAACGCGCGGCGGTAAAACGCATTGCTCTCCTGCGCGGTCGAAAATCCCGCATATTGCCGTATCGTCCACGGCCGCCCCGCGTACATGCTCGCTTTCGGCCCGCGCAGATACGGCGCAAACCCCGGCATCCCGCCCAAATGCTCCAGCCCCGCCAAATCCGCTTCGGTATACAGCGGTTTCACGGCAATGCCCTCTGGCGTCGCCCGCGCCCGCACATCGCCACCCAACTCCTTCGCCGCCAGCTTTTTCCAGTCGGATAAGTCGGACCTTTTCGCGATCACTCCTCAAACTCCAATATCACCGCATCCACTGCCAAACTCTCCCCCACCGCCGCACAAACCCTTGCAACAACCCCGCCTCGCTCCGCCTTCAACACATTCTCCATCTTCATCGCCTCAATCACGCACAGGTTCTGCCCAACCTGCACCTCATCCCCAGCAGCCACGCCAACCGAAACCACCAGCCCCGGCATCGGGCAGAGCACAAATTGCGACAAATCCGCAGCCGGTTTCACCGGCATTTTCGCCGCCAGTTCCGCCTGTCGCTGCGTCATCACGCCAACCTGCAAATCGGCGCCGCGATAACGCAACCGCGCTCCGCGGCTGGTCAGATTGACCTTGGCGACAATCGGGTGCCCGTTGATCCGTGCACGGAACAACGTCTTTCCGGGCTGCCATTCGGTTTCCACCCGGAACGCCTCGCCATCCAGCGTCACCAGCGTGTGATCCGGTCCTTCATCGACTTCGATCCAAAACCGCAAATCCCCCAGAATTACTACCCATTTTGTATCAACGTGCCGCTGATGATTGACCATCGTCCCGGAAATCAGGGCCGCGCGTTCCTCCAGCCGCATCTTCAAACAAGCCGCCGCTGCGGCCAATTGTTTCATAGTCGCTTCAGGCAAATCCACCCCAGCAAACCCGTCGCTGAACGCCTCGGCAATAAAGGCGGTCGTGTACGCGCCGGAAACAAACTTCGGATGGTCCATCACCGCCGCGCAAAACGGCAGGTTGTGGGCGATGCCCTCGACCTCAAATTCATCCAGCGCCCCGCGCATCGCCTTGATCGCAGCCGCCCGATCCTCGCCCCAGGTGCACAATTTTGCAATCATCGGGTCATAAAACCGGCTGATCTCGCCGCCCTCGAACACCCCGGTATCGTTGCGAACGCGCCCCTCAACCTCAACGGGCGGCCGATAGCGTACCAACCGCCCGGTCGAAGGCAGAAACCCGCGGTAGGGGTCCTCGGCATACAACCGGCTCTCCATCGCCCAGCCATTCACCTCAATATCAGTTTGCTCAAACCCCAGCCTTTCGCCCGCCGCGACCCGGATCATCTGCTCAACCAGATCAATCCCGGTCACCAATTCGGTCACCGGATGCTCCACCTGCAGCCGCGTATTCATCTCTAGAAAATAGAAACTTCGCGCCGCATCGACGATGAACTCTACCGTCCCGGCGCTCGAATAATCCACCGCACGGGCCAAAGCGACCGCCTGCTCACCCATCGCCTTTCGCGTGTTGTCGTCTAAAAATGGCGATGGCGCTTCCTCGATCACCTTCTGGTTTCGCCGCTGAATCGAGCATTCCCGTTCACCCAGATAGACAATGTTGTCGAAATTGTCGCCCAAAACCTGAATCTCGATATGCCTTGGCGCTTCGACAAACTTTTCAATGAATATCCGGTCATCGCCGAAACTGGCTTTTGCCTCGCTTTGCGAGGCGCGGAAACCTTCGCGCACATCGGCATCCGAAAACGCGATCCGCATGCCCTTGCCGCCGCCGCCCGCACTGGCCTTGATCATCACCGGATAGCCGATTTCCCGCGCAATCTGCACCGCATGATCCGGCCCAGAGATCACCCCTATAAACCCCGGCACCGTCGAAACTCCGGCGGCCAACGCCAGTTTCTTTGAGGCAATCTTGTCGCCCATCGCCGCAATCGCGCTGGCCTTTGGTCCGATGAAGGCCACCCCGGCCTCCGCCAAAGCCGTCGCAAACCCCGCTCGCTCCGACAAAAACCCATAACCCGGATGCACCGCTTGCGCTCCGGTTGTCCACACGGCATCCAGTATCCGGTCAATTCGCAAATAACTTTCGGACGCCAGCGATCCGCCAATGTGAACCGCCTCATCCGCCATATGCACGTGCAGCGCGCCACGATCAGCGTCGGAATATACCGCCACCGTCGCAATCCCCATGCGGCGCGCCGTCTTGATCACCCGGCAGGCAATCTCAGCGCGATTGGCAATGAGGATCTTGTTAAACATCCACGGCAACAATCCCCAGATCCCGCAACAAAAAACCACTGGAAAGCGAATTCCAGTGGCCTTGTTTTAGCGGTGGTCCAAGACCACTGCGATCAGCGCGGAATACAGCCCACGATGTTAAGGTCGTCGCAGAAAGTGCCTGCAGCGCCGCCAACAAGGGCACCGGCCAGAACGTCACCGCCAAGGGCGTCAGCGACAACAGCGCCGCCAAGCGCACCAGCAACGCCACGCTCGGCATCGGTGTTAAGTCCAAGTTGATCGCAGCCAGCAACGGTGGCGACCAGCGCCCCGATTGCAAAAAGTTTGATGATGTACATGTTACTCGTCCTCTAGAGTTTGTCGTTGTAAACGCTCTATCTCGCGCGAAGTTCCCGACGTCAAAACATTCTTTGTTTACCGTCGCGTTACCGGCGGAACCCCGCGCAGTGCAGGATGCAACAATCATCGACACAAACATGGGCAACCCAAACAGTTTCGTCCGGTCCACCTAACCACACCAACAGTGCCGGTGCCAACACCGGCGCATCGCAACGGCCAACAATTTGCCTCAAGTCACCAGACCGGGTGGCCCAATTGCAATTCGTCTTCGTTGGTTACGGCACCGACAACGCCGCCGACCACGGCTCCGACAATCGCACCCGGTCCAAGCACTGCCGTCGTTCCCGCGCCCAATGCCGCGCCCGACAAGGTGCGATCCGCGAAACCTTCGCCGCATCCTGCCAACACCAGTGCCGCCAGCAGCACGCCGATTATCTTGATTGCCATGTCATGGCTCCCCAAAAGTTTTGCCATATTTAATCCCACACCGGTTGGCCCAAGTTGAACGAGCCACCGTCGGTGACCCCGCCAACAAGGCCGCCAACAAGCGCGCCGGTTAGCGGATCCATATTCAACAACGCAGCACCAACCGCGCCAAATCCCGCACCCGAAAGCGCGCGATCAGCGAATTGATTGCCACAGCCACCGAGCAGAACAGCCAAAGCCCAGATGCCCGGAATTTTGCCCAGAATTTGCATTCTAACTGCCTCTCTCAATCGCTCGCCCTTGTTTTGATTTGGGGCGATGCAAAAGCCATTATATGCCAAGTGATTCGCGCATGCCAGAAATTGTTGCAACGAATTGAAAATGCGCAAATTTGCGCTGAATCACTCGATCAGCGATCCATCGAACGCCTTGGGAAACGACGCGCGCGCAGCGGCTTCATCAAGGCGCAGCATAGCCTCATAGGAAACAACGTCAGGATAATCTTCAACCCATAGTACCTCGCGCCCGATCACCCAATTCAGCCGGCCAGCGTCAAGATTGCCGCGCACGAAGGGCTCGGCGCCAAAATGCGCCCATAGCGCCGCGATGAATCCTTCATCCGCCCGGCGATCCGCGGGTTTTCGATCGCGATAGCGCTCCCGCGCCTTGATCGGCGACGGTTTCTCGTTATCGCGCCGAATGGTGAACTGAAAATCCGTGCCCGGCAGCCGCGAGGGAAAGCCGCGATGTTTCAGCATCGGGTTTCTCCAAGCACGTCATTACTTCGCGGGTTCGGCTGCCATTTCGTCATGCGCCATCTCGCCTTCTGCCGTTGCTGCAACCTGCGCAGCCATTGGCCCATGCGCCAACATATCGCAAGCCGAAAGCAAGTCCGAGCCAAAGATCATAGCCGAAATCCAGATTATCCGAATTGTCATCGCCTCCTTTGTCGCGGGCACTGCTGCCGCATCATTCCCAAATTTGCGCTGCAAAGGCGTCGCCAGACTGGCACGGGCTTCTTGCCCGGCGATGTTCAAGCCTGGCGACGAACGCCCTGATGACTGTTCTTGAAGGCCGTGCTGCCCAACGCAAGGCCCCGCCAATGATTGCGCAACGGCCGCGTTGACTTATACTGAACCTGTATCCGCGAGGGTTGCATGCGAGCCTATCAATCGGAGTGTTGCATTGTCGGCGGCGGGCCAGCGGGCCTGATGCTGGCCTATCTGCTCGCCCGCGCCGGAATTCACGTCACCGTCTTGGAAAAACACGCCGATTTCCTGCGTGATTTTCGCGGCGACACCATCCACCCTTCGACAATGGAAATCCTCAAGCAACTAGGTGACCTGCCCGATTTCCTGAAACTGCCGCACACCCGTTTTGACAAGATGACTTTTGACTTTGACGGTCTGCAAGTGGCAATTGGTGACTTCGCTTCCCTGAAAGTAGCCGCGCCATTCATTGCCATGATGCCGCAATGGGACTTCCTCGATTTTCTCGCCGACCGTGCCCGTACTTTGCCGAACTTCCGGCTGATCATGCAGGCCAAGGCACAGACGCTTTTGCTGGACAACGAAAAAATCTCGGGCGTTGCCGGCCAAAACCTGGACGGAGCATTCGAAATTCGCGCCAATTTGACCGTTGCCGCTGATGGCCGCACCTCGGTCCTGCGCGACACGGCGGGAATGAAAGTGCGCGATCTGGGCGCGCCAATTGACGTGCTGTGGTTTCGCCTGTCCCGCAAAACAACCGACAAACCGCAAACTCTGGGCCGTGCCCGCAAAGGCAAAATTTTCGTCATGCTCGACCGCGGCGACTACTGGCAAATCGCCCATGTAGTTGCCAAAGGCTCCGCCCAGAATATCCGCAACACGGGGCTTGCAGCGTTTCGCGCTACGTTGGACGCAACGCTCGGCCTCGAAGCCAGCCGCAGCGCCGAGATTGCCGATTGGGATCAGGTCAAGCTGCTCAGCGTGCAAGTCAACCGGCTGGAGCAATGGTGGCGCGACGGCCTGCTGTTCATCGGCGACGCCGCCCACGCCATGTCACCATTGGGCGGCATTGGCATCAACGTCGCCATTCAAGATGCCGTCGCCGCCGCCAACCTGCTGGTCGGACCGCTGCGATCGGGCGGGGTTTCCACCACCGACCTCGCCCGCGTCCAGTCCCGCCGCATGTTCCCGGTCAAACTCACCCAAGCCCTGCAAGTTTTGGCGCAAAACCGCATCCTCGCGCCCGCCCTGAACGCCGCTTCCAACCAGCCACCGCTGCCCTTCCGCATCCTCAACCGCTTCGCCTTCCTGCGTCGTTACCCAGCAAGGTTCATCGGTCTGGGAATCAGGCGCGAGTCGGTTGGGCCAGAGTTTCTCTAAAAATCGGCAGCGCTATTCTGTCCCGCAAACTTCCCGCAGGCATGACTCGCTTCAGCCACGCCCACACCCCGCATTTCAGGGTTCCGCAAATACTCATGGCACCACCGCAAAACCCACCAGGTGCCAAAGATCAATGCTATCGCGCCACAACCCCCGGCGCCATCCGCCCTTCCAAAATCCCCGCAATCGCCAAATCTTCGTCAATATCCGGCCAATGAATCCCCCGGCCCGCCCCCGATAACAGCCAATTCCGCCGCTGTTCCGGCGTTGCATTTTGCAAACGCGGATACCACCAAATCGGAGCCGTCGCCAAACCGCCATCGGTGAAGCGCAGGGTCATCTGGGTTTCATCGAATTCCACATCAAGGAGATCACGAACGCGCTCTGCCAAAATACCCATTCCAAACCTCCTCATACTCGTCCCGCCTTTGTCGAACCCGGTCGATCAAACGCGCCATTTCAACCGAATTGAAGCCGTCGTTGTAGGCCAATGTTACATCATGCAACCAAAACTTCACAGACTTTTCCGCGCAATCGATGTGGAGATGCGCCGGTTCATTGCCTTCATGGCCCTAGAAATAGGCCCGACAATTGTTCCATCGGTCGATTGTCGGCATCGCTTCCAATACGCAAATTGTCCGCCGCAATTCGGCGATCCACAAAGCGACAATGCTAACGAATCCTTTCAAACGAATTAATTCCCTCCCCCCCTACAACGGTATATTCCCGTGCTTCTTCCACGGGTTTTCCAGCTTCTTCCCCCGCAGCATCGCAAATGCCCGCGTCACGCGTTTCCG
>JANMOK010000388.1:0-3818 GCA_031369165.1 Paracoccaceae bacterium | reverse complement strand
GCATTTGGCGTGGCCAGCAAGTCGTAAGGCATTTGCCCGGATCTGAGAATCGCACGCACCCCGTTGCCGATCGCGTGAACCGTTGCCTCGTGCCCGGCATTTAACAGCAGGACACAGGTGGAAATCAGTTCCGGCGTCGAAAGCCTCGCCCCGTCGGACTCGGCGGCAATCAGGTGGGTTATCAAATCGTCCGCCGGTTTGGCGCGGCGTTCTTTGATATAGCCGGTCAGAAAATCCCGGAATTCCAGCGCCGATCTCACCGCCCGGTCCTCCACCGCCCGGTCGCGCCGCGCCTGATACATCGACACCATATCGTGCGACCAGACGAGCAATTGGTCGGCCATGCTTTCGGGCACGCCTAAAAGCCGGGCGATAATGATGACCGGAATTTTCTCGGCAAAGGCCGGCAGCAAGTCAATGTCTGGTCCGTCAAACGCGTCAATCAGGTGCCCGCAAAGGGCGGCGATTTCCGGCTCCAGCGCGGCAATCCGCCGCGAGGTGAAGGCCCGCAACACCAGCATCCGCAGGCGGGTGTGGTCGGGCGGCTCACGGTCCAGCAGCGAAAACGATTCGACCTCGTAAAACGGTGCCAAGTGTTGTGCGATTGGCGTGTTGACTCCATCCGGGGCCACCCTGCCAAACCGCCGGTCGCGCAAAATGGCGTTGGTCAGATCGAATCGCGCCGTGCAGAGATGGCCATACTCCGCCCAGTGAAACAGCGGTGCCGCCGCGCGAACGCGGTCGTAAAAAGGATAGGGGTCCTGCACGAAACCCGGCTCGCGTGGCGATTGGCTAAAGTTCGGAATTGTCATCAAAGCATCCATTGGCGCGGCTATCGTTCGGTCATTTCGGCGCTTTTTGCAACGCTGGCGCGGTGGATAAGGCCGACTTTCCGGCCTTCGCACCTGCGAGATGGGTCGATTCTGCGCGATAATCGGTTTTCAATCACGCGCAAGTACCGCAAGAACCGCCTTCGGACCCCCTTTTGGGCCGTTTTACCCCCTATGGATTTGCGCCGGACCCTGATGTTGCGCTGCATCAAATGCCTTCGCTTTGGCCGCGATCTGCGGCACTGATGGCTGATTTTGCGATTTTTTCAGTTTTCACCGGCAAAAACGGTCGAAATGTAAGAGCAACTGCCAGCCCAATGGGCCGCACCCGTTTCGGGTCCAACGCCCAAAAACAATACCGACCGGTCGGTATGGTTTCAATCGGCAAGATCGTTGTTGGGCGCATGGTTTTTGTTGCTTGGGCGACTGACGCGTTGGCTCAAATCGCGATTTTTTCGTCGCGCAAACAGATTAACAAACAGTAAATGCAAGAATATATATGTAGCAATATCAATTGGTTAATCGATATTTCACGCGTGAAATGAATCAAAATTCACGCCCGTTCCAGCGCCTGATCAAGGTCGGCGATCAGATCATTGACGTCTTCGATCCCGACCGAGAGCCGCAACAATTCCGCCGCGACCACCGAATTTGGCCCCTCAACAGCTTTGCGGTGCTCGATCAGGCTTTCAACCCCACCCAGTGAGGTGGCCGGGATGAAAACCTCGCAAAACCGCGCCACGTTACGGGCTTGAACCTCGGTTTTGGTCAGGATCGACAGCATGCCGCCAAAGCCGCCAAACATCTGTTTTGCCGCAATCTCATGGTCCGGATGGCTGCGAAGTCCGGGATAAAGCACGCGGGAAACCTTGGGATTCTTCAGCAAATGCTGGGCTATCGCCAAAGCATTCGCTGAAGCCCGTTCATAACGCACGTACAACGTCCGCATGCCGCGGATCAGCAACCAAGCTTCAAAAGCCGCAATAACCGAGCCCATAAGGGTGCGAATAACCCGCAATTCATCCCAAAGCGGGGTGATTTCCTTGCACGAAAGCACACCCGCCGTGATGTCCGAATGGCCGCCCAGATATTTCGTCGCCGAGTGAAACACCATATCGGCGCCTAAATCCAATGCCAGCATGGTGCATGGCGGGGCGGGAGTTGCGTCCACAACCAAGATTGCACCTGCGGCATGGGCAGATCGCGCGGCGCGGGATATATCGACGATATCCCAATGCGGATTGCTGGGCGTTTCGACCCAGTCCAGCTTGGTTTTGTTTGGTTGAATGGCCGATTCCAGCGCAGTTTCATCTGTTGCATCATAAAACGTCAGGCCAATGCCACGCTTATCGCGTAAACGAATGAGCCAGTTGACGACGCCGTGATACATCACCCTTGGCGCAACAACATGATCGCCCGCGTTCAGCGTCTCCATTACCGCCGCAACAGCCGCCAGACCTGAAGCGAACACCATCGATCCCGCAGCATTGTCCAGGCTGGCAAGCACGGCCTCGGCATGTTCCACCGTCGGCCCGCCGTCACGGGCATAGTAGTATTTCTGGCGAGTTTCATAATCTTCATCGCGCGCGAATGTGCTGGAAAGTGCAATCCCCGGCGTTACCGCCCCAGTCCTTTCTTCGATGATCCGCAAGGCCTGAGCGGCGCGGGTGGCGGGGGATAGCAGACGGTTGTTATCGTTCATTCGGTCAACCAATATTCGCGCCAGATCAAGGCAATCATTATCAAATCAAAGGCCGAAAGAAAGACGAGGCCAATCGACTGTGTGTGGCTGTATCGGTAGAGTTGATAGATGACGAACAAGGGCAGAACACCTAACGCCAAAGGATACGCCCAACGCACACCGCGCCAAAGATTTATCACCAAGAACAATTTCACAATGCCATGCAGGGCAAGATAGACCGCGTAAAAATCTTTCGTTTCCATCGATAGGGTTTGGGCAACCTGCAGGATGAACTGGGCAACCCGATCTGCGGGGTCTTCGGTCAATTCTTCAAGCGTGGCATGCTGGATGAATTGCAAAATTGTAGAAGTGCCGATGAAATACAGCACCATGCCGCCCAAAAGTTCGAGCAGGGCAAAAAATCCTTTGAGCAGCAAGCTGCCCTCAAACGCCCAATGCAACATTTGTCCCAGTCGCGGGCGGGTCATCATAGATCGGATTGGTTCGTTTGAAACATCTTAGGTTCCACGATACGGTTCGACATATTGCAGGGCCATGTCCCATGGGAAGAAAATCCATGTGTCCTGGCTGACTTCAGTGATGAACGTATCAACCATCGCGCGGCCTTTTGGCTTGGCGTAAACCGTGGCGAAATGCGCCTTTGGATAGAGTTTGCGCACTACCTCAAGCGTTTTGCCGCTGTCGACCAGATCATCAATGATCAAAATGCCCGATCCGTCGCCGATCATCGCCGCGTCGGGTGCCTTGAGAACGGTTAATTCGCTTTGATCCTGATGCTCGTAGCTTTTTACGCTGATCGTATCGACAGTGCGAATATCCAATTCACGTGCGACAATCATCGCCGGCGCCATGCCGCCACGGGTGATGGCGACCACGGCTTTCCAAACCCCATTGTCCGGCCCATGTCCATCCAGTCGCCAGGCCAATGCCCGGCTGTCGCGGTGGATTTGATCCCAAGACACATGGAAGCCTTTTTCGTGCGGCAGGCGGTCAGCCATCTTTGCGTCCTGACACCACATCAATATCCGGCGCATCTTCGGCTTTCATGCCAACGACATGGTAGCCGCAATCAACATGATGCAATTCGCCGCTGACGCCAGAAGACAGGTCCGACAAAAGGTACATCGCCGATTTGCCGACATCGGTTTGCGTCACATTGCGGCGCAGCGGCGAATTCAGTTCGTTCCATTTCAAGATATAGCGGAAATCACCGATTCCTGAGGCCGCCAGTGTCTTGATTGGCCCCGCCGAGATTGCGTTGACGCGGATGCCATCGGGACCAACAT
>JANMOK010000375.1:0-11095 GCA_031369165.1 Paracoccaceae bacterium | reverse complement strand
GGCGCTGGCGGCGCTGTTGAGTGCTGACTTCAGGGAGCACGGACCGGCGCTGAAACTGCTGAGCAACCGGGTGATCCTGGGCGAAGAAGCAGTGCGCGCCGGTATGCGCGAACAGGTGCGCCGTGGCACACAATTGGCGGCTGCGCTGAGCTTTGCTGCGGTCTTTTTGAGCCTTGCGGCGCTGGGCTATATCTGGCGCGAGAGTCAACGGTACAAGGCCTTGGCTGAAACCAACCGGCAATTGGCGGTGGTCGCCGATCTGGCAAATCAAGCGAAATCCCGGTTCTTGACCATGATGAGCCACGAGTTGCGCACGCCGATGAACGGGGTGCTTGGGCTTTTGGCCTTGGCCAAGCAACCCGGCATGGCGGCACCGCAGATGCGTTTGGTTGAGCAGGCCGAACGATCGGGCCAGCAGATGATTGGCATGTTGTCGGACATTCTGGATTTCAGCGCTTTGCAAGACCACGAGTTGCAGCTGGATTCCAAGCCATTTGAACCCAAGCAGCTTGCCCTGGCGATTGCCGATCTGTTCGATCCCACCGCCAAGCGGGAAGGGATCGCCTTCAAAGTGACGGCGGATTCGTCTTGTCCGCATCGCGTAATTGGCGATTTCCGCCGTTTGCGACAGGCAATTGCCCATATCGCCGCCTATATTGTCGAAACGGCCGGCACCCGCGACATCGTTATCAGACTGAATTATGTCGACACAAATTTGATTACGTCGATTTCTTACAAGTATATCGACAGCGCCCTGGAATGGCGGCCTGAGTTGATATTGGGCGCTCCGGATCGCAAGAAAGATCAATTTGCCTCTGACGCGCTGGGACCGGCAGTCGCGCGCGGCCTGATCGGCCGGATGGGGGGCGAAATTCGGTTGGATAATCCGCATGGCGGCAGAATGGCGATTTTGATTTCGGTTCCCTCGGCACGCTTTGAGCCGGCGGAAATGTCCATTGCCCTGGATATGCGGTCGTCCTCGATGACGGCGATTTGCAAATCGGCCTTGCGCAATGACCGGGTGCGCTTTCAGGACAACCAATCCGCCAGCCCGGTTCATATGGTGTTGATCGAAGCGGGCGGTGCGGACGAAGGACGCCGCCTTGCATCGATGCGCCTGTTGCAGCCCACCGCATTGATGATCGCCGTTGGCCGCCCGATCAACCCCGACGAATTTGACGGCAAGATCGATTTGCCGCTAAATGCAGAGCATTTGCGCGATTCAGTGCTCAACGAACTCGCGTCATAGTAGAAAAATAAATGACTTTATCGCGCTAGTGTTGTAAGTAAACGTAAACTTGGTCAGGGAATCATCAACGACCAAAACGTCATTATTGGAGAGACTGTGACCGCCAGCCCACGAGAACGCGACACCAGAACTGCGCCAGCGGCGGGCAATTCCCAACGTCAGATGGCCTTGCTTTCGCATGATCTGCGGTCAGCGCTGGCCGGCATCGTTGGTGGGTTGCGCCTGCTTGATAGCGAGCGGCTGGCACCGCAAGACCGCGTGCAGCTGAGCCGGGTGACAGCCGAGTCGCATCTGTTGTCCGAGCTGATGGATATAGCATTTCACCTCGACGAACCTGCGGCACCGGCGTCGCGCGGTGCCGAGGCAAGCTGCAATTTTGAGCAGTTCCTGCGCGAACAGTCTGCCAAATGGGAGGCGCAGGCCGAGGAAAAATCGATCCTTTGGAACCTGCGAATCAAAAGTTTGCCGCGCAGTCGCATCAATGTTGGCAGTTTGCGACTTAGCCGCGCCATCGGCAATGTTGTGAACAATGCCATCAAATATACCGATGCCGGCGGCGTAGATGTAACGGTTGCAACCACCGCCAACGGTGCTGTGGAAGTTGTCGTAACCGACAACGGACCCGGATTCAGCGACGAGGCCTTGGCCAAAGCTTTCGATTATTTCGGCCGGCCGGAAAATTCCGCCAAACCCGGCACCGGCCTTGGTCTGCATATTTCCAAGACCTTGCTGGACCAGGTCGGCGCGGGCATTTCCCTGCACAACAGCCCGGGCGCAGGCGCGCAGGCAATCATTGTTTTTCCAAGCGCGTTGTTTACCGCGGAAAACATTGCTGCCGAGGAGTTTGCGCCAACATTGCCGGACTTGACCGGTATCCGCATCTTGTTGGCCGAGGACAACAAAACCAACCAGATGGTTGCAACGCAGATGCTTCAAACGATGCATGCAGAAGTTACTGTTGCATCAGATGGTTACGAGGCGTTGTTAAAGTTCGAAAAGGGCAATTTTGATCTGGCTTTGCTGGATATCGAGATGCCGCGCATGTCGGGGCTGGATGTGCTGCGCGCCATCCGCGCCCGCACGGATGCGCGGGCGAATACCCCTTTGGTCGCGCTGACCGCCTATGCCATGCGCGAACACAAAGAGCGCATTTCGGCAGCCGGGGCCAATGGCCTCATTCCCAAGCCATTGATAAGTATTGAAAGTTTTGGTCGAGCATTGCTGGATTATTTGGGCATCGAGCCAAAGCCCGCTTTGCAAGCTTCGCAGCAAACAGCAAATACCGCGACCAGCGGCGATACGATCGACACCCAAATCTACCAGTCGCTGCGCGAAACGATTGGTGCCGAGTCGATGGGCGAACTGTTGGAAAAAGTTATCGAAGACATAAGAAGCGTCAAGGAAGGATTGATTTCGGGTGAGCGTGACGAAGATCTTCAGGTGATCCGATCAAGTACCCATATTCTGATCTCGGTTGCCGGCGCGATTGGCGCGACATCGTTGCAAAGTTCGGCCGAGCGGTTGAACGCCGCGGCCAATGCCAACAACGACATGGCTATTGCGCAACTAAGTGCGGAGTGTATCTCTGGCATTGCGCTGGCAGAAGATTTTCTGGCGCGCGAGCAGGAGCAATTTCGGCGAGCCTTATGACAAAACCACTGTTGTTGGTCGAAGACACACATTCGTTGTCGATGGTGTACGAGACAGTGCTTAAACGCGCTGGCTATGCCGTGGATTGTGCCTTTTCACTGGCCGAGGCCAACCGGCTGTACGAGAGCGGCAATTATCAGGTTCTGCTGCTGGATTTGTTGCTGCCCGACGGTGATGGGTTAGAGCTGATGGCACGGGTTCTAAAAGCCGAGCCCGAGGCCAAGATTCTGGTCATCACGGCCAATGGCTCAATTACCCGTGCAGTTGAAGCGATGCGGGCGGGAGCGTTTGATTTTCTGGTAAAACCGTTTGACGAACACCGCCTGCTGGGCGCAGTTCGCAATGCATTGCACGCCCTGGGCGACACGGGCGGTCCGCAGAGCATCAAGGAACAGGCCGGTGGCTACGCCGGTTTCATCGGCACTTCGCCGCAAATGCGCGAAATTTACCGTATGGTCGGCAATATCGGCCGTTCGACCGCGACGGTGTTTATCACCGGCGAAAGCGGCACGGGCAAAGAAGTGTGCGCTCAGGCAATACATACAATTTCGGCACGTGCACGCGGACCGTTCGTTCCGTTGAATTGCGGTGCGATACCGCAGGACTTGCTGGAATCCGAAGTGTTTGGGCATTTGAAAGGCTCGTTCACCGGAGCGATTTCTGACAAGAAGGGTGCGGCGGCGGTGGCGGATGGCGGCACGTTGTTCCTGGATGAAATCTGCGAAATGCCGCTGGCCTTGCAAACCAAGCTGCTACGGTTCCTGCAAACCTCGCAAATTCAACCGGTCGGAGCCGTAACGCCGCGCCATGTTGATGTGCGTATCGTTTGCGCGACCAACCGCGACCCTGCCGCTGAAGTGCGGGCAGGCCGGTTTCGTGAAGATTTATATTATCGGCTGCATGTAGTGCCGATCCACATACCGGCTCTGCGCGACCGCGCCGAGGACATTCTTGAAATTGCCCGCACAAAACTGGTCGAATTTTCCAATGAGGAAGGCAAGAAATTTGCACGGTTTGACGCCGAAGTGGAGCATATATTCCGCACCCGCCCCTGGCCTGGCAACGTTCGGCAATTGTTGAATGTGATCCGAAATGTTGTGGTTTTGCACGACGGACTGGAAGTATTGCCTGAAATGCTGCCTGCAGAAGTTTTGGCGGAAGTGCAGGCATCGGGTGGCGAGCGGCAAGGCCGAGCTCAAGCGGACAATCTAATTTCGCTGAGCGAATGGACACGACGCGGCGAGGTGAGTGCGGCGAAGGCTGGCGATGCCTTTGCCGGTTTGGTTGGCAAACCTCTGGCGATCGTTGAGCGCGATTTTATTGAGGCGACGATTGCGGCCTGCGATGGTTCGGTCCCCCAAGCAGCGCGGCTGCTGGACCTGTCGCCGTCAACAATCTATCGCAAGCGCGAAGGCTGGGATAACAAACTGCTGAAATCCTGACTTGCAGTGCTGCCCGCGCAGGGCGATAAATACTTGGATATTTGGAGGCAGCGATGGACCTGTTTCAGGCGGCGCGCGATGTGCGGCTGAACGCACATGCGCCCTATTCCAAATTCCTGGTGGGCGCGGCCTTGCGCACCAAGTCGGGGCGGGTTTTTGCCGGGTGCAACGTTGAAAACGTGGCTTATCCGCAAGGCACTTGCGCCGAGGCGGGGGCAATTGCCGCGATGTGTGCGGCCGGCGAGCGCGAGATTGCCGAGGTGCTGGTGGTCGCCGACTCGCCGCTGCCGGTGACGCCGTGCGGGGGGTGCCGTCAGAAATTGGCGGAATTTGCCGGGCCGGCCGTCGTGGTCATCATGGCGGGGCTGGAGGGCGAGCGTTTGCGCATGACGATGGGCGAATTGCTGCCAGGCGCATTTGGGCCGGAGCATTTGCCATGATGCTGGCTCAGGAAATAATAGCGCGAAAGCGTGACGGCTTGGCATTGTCTGTCGCAGAAATACAGTTCTTTGTCAAAGGCTTGCACGACGAAAGTATTACGGAAGGTCAAGTTGCGGCTTTTGCCATGGCGGTGTTTTTCAAGGGCATGACGATGGACGAGCGGGTGGCTTTGACATTGGCCATGCGCGATTCAGGATCGGTCTTGCTCTGGGATTTGCCCGGGCCGGTGATCGACAAACATTCGACCGGCGGGGTTGGCGACAATGTCAGTTTGATGCTGGGGCCGGCCTTGGCCGCCTGCGGCGCCTATGTGCCGATGATTTCGGGGCGCGGACTGGGGCATACCGGCGGGACGTTGGACAAATTCGATGCCATTCCCGGCTATCGCACCCAGCCCGATGTGGCGGCGCTTCGCCGGGTCGTGAAGGAATGCGGCTGCGCGATTATCGGGCAAACGCCGGACATCGCGCCGGCCGACAAGCGGTTTTACGGCATCCGCGACGTGACGGCGACGGTGGAATCGGTGGATTTGATCACCGCTTCGATCCTGTCGAAAAAGCTGGCGGCGGGGCTGGGGGCGCTGGTGCTGGATGTGAAAGTGGGAAGCGGAGCGTTCATGGCGACGGCGAAGGATGCGCAGGCCTTGGCGGGGTCGCTGGTTTCGGTCGCCAACGGGGCGGGGTGCAAGACTTCGGCGTTGATCACTGACATGAACGAACCTCTGGCCTCGTGTGCCGGAAATGCGCTGGAAGTGGTGAATGCTGCAAAATTCCTACGCGCCGATGAGGTGGATACGCGGCTGTGGGACGTGACACTGGCTTTGGGCGGCGAGGTTCTGGCGCTGGCAGGGTTGGCGTCCGACGCGGGCGAAGGGGCGGATAAGGTGAAACGGGCGCTGAATTCGGGGAAAGCGGCGGAAGTGTTCGGGAAAATGGTTGCGGGATTGGGCGGGCCGAAGGATTTTCTGGAGCGGTTCGCCGAGCATTTGACCCGGGCACCGATTATTGAGGATATTCATGCGGCTGCGCCGGGGTTTGTCACCAAGATTGCGACGCGCGAGTTGGGTTTTGCGGTGGTGGAACTTGGCGGAGGTCGTCGCAAGGCGAGCGAAAAGATCGACCACGCAGTGGGTTTGGACATGCTCGCCGGGCTGGGGCAGTTTGTCGATGCGCACACGCCATTGGCGCGCGTGCAAGCCAAGGATCGGGCGACGCTTGAATTGGCGAAGGTGCGGGTTTTGGCGGCCTATGCGGTGGGCCCAAAGGCCGTGGCCGATTTGCCGCTGATCAAACAAAGGATTGGTGCGTGAGCCGGATAATTCTATGCGTTTTGGATTCGGTTGGCTGCGGCGGTGCGCCCGATGCGGCGGCGTTTGGCGATGAAGGGGCCAATACGCTGGGGCATATCGCGCTGGCTTGTGCGACAGATCGAGCCGAAGAAGGGCGAAGCGGGCCGCTGCACATGCCGAATTTGGAACGACTAGGCTTGGGGGCGGCGATCAGGTTAGCCTCGGGAATCGAATTGCCCGGATTTGAAACGGTTCCGCAAGGGTTTTGGGGCGCTGTGACCGAGGTATCGATGGGCAAGGATACGCCGTCGGGGCATTGGGAATTAACGGGCGTGCCGGTGCCGTGGGATTGGCACTATTTCCCCAATACCAAGCCTGCGTTTCCGCCGGATTTGATCGCCGAGTTTTGCAAAAGGGCGAAATTGCCGGGCATTTTGGGCGATTGCCACGCGCCGGGGATACCGATTGTGGAAGAATTGGGCGCTGAATCGGTGCTCAGCGGCAAACCGATTTGTTATACGTCCGCCGATTCGGTGTTCCAGATCGCGGCGCATGAAGGCGCGTTCGGGTTGCAGCGGCTGTATCAGATTTGCGTGATTGGTGCAGAATTGATGCATCCGATGCGGGTGGGACGGGTGATCGCAAGGCCGTTTCTGGGGGATGAAGCCAGCGGTTTCAAGCGGACGCCGAACCGGCGCGATTTTGCCATGACCCCGCCAGAGCCGACCCTGTGCGAGCGGGTGATTTCGGCAGGTGGTCGCACCCATGCTGTCGGCAAGATCGGCGATATTTTTGCCCACAAGGGGATTTCGCAGGTCTACAAGGGCAAGAACGATATGGAACTGGTGGACCAGACCATCGGCCTGCTGGAGACGGCGGCGGCGGGGGATTTCATCTTTGCCAATTTCGTCGAGTTCGACACATTGTACGGGCATCCCCGCGATGTTTCGGGCTATGCGCGACATTTGGAGGCGTTTGATAAACGCGTGCCGGAATTGCTGGCGCGGCTGCGGCCCGGCGATCTGATTGGATTTACAGCCGACCATGGCAACGATCCAACGTGGCGAGGCACTGACCATACGCGGGAGAGGGTGCCGGTTTTGATGACGGGTGCGGTTGCAGCGGGGTCGTTTGGGCTGCGGGGCTTCGCTGACGTCGGCGAGACTTTGGCGGCGCATCTTGGCATACCGGCGGGCAAGCACGGCAAAAGTTTTTTGCGGGGAGAGCATGAGTGAACATCTGACCATCGTCAGCCATCCATTGGTGCAGCACAAGCTGAGCAAGATGCGCAAGAAGGAGGCTTCGACCAGCAAGTTTCGCCAATTGTTGCGCGAGATCAGCCTGCTGCTGGCCTATGAGGTGACGCGCGATCTGCCGCTGACCACCGAGGCAATCGAGACGCCGATGGGCGAGATGGAAGCCCCGGTCCTGAAGGGCAAGAAGCTGGTGCTGGTGTCGATCCTGCGGGCCGGGAACGGGTTGCTGGACGGGATTCTGGAACTGGTGCCATCGGCGCGGGTCGGGTTTATCGGGTTGTACCGCGACCACAAGACGCTGCAGCCGGTGCAATATTATTTCAAGGTGCCGCAGGATTTGACCGACCGGCTGGTGATCGTGGTTGATCCGATGCTGGCGACCGGCAATTCATCGGTGGCGGCGGTGGATTTGCTGAAGAACGCCGGGGCGAAGGATATACGGTTCCTGTGCCTGCTGGCGGCACCGGAAGGGGTGAAGCGGATGAGCGAGGCGCATCCTGACGTGCCGATTGTGACAGCGGCGCTGGATTCGCATTTGAACGAAGTCGGTTACATTGTTCCGGGTCTGGGCGATGCGGGAGACCGGATGTTCGGGACGAAGTAACGCGGGCATTGTTATTGAAATGTTAGGGCGTTGGGGTTAAGCTAGACTAACTCGACGCTAAAGCATATCTCATCTTGGTGAGGACCGCAGCTCCTACTGCTGGCCTCGTTCTTGTTATCCAGACAAATAATCCAGATAAAGCTGGGCCAATGTCACCGTCAGGCCAAGGGCCATCAGGATAATTGCCAGCAAGTAGTATCTCGCTGCTTTCACATATCTCACCTCCTTTAGCCGCAAAGTTTGCGGTGCCGCGAAGATAGGGCGGTCTGGTTAATCAAGAGTGGGGATTTGGTGCTGTCTTGGCGAGTGTTGGACGCGAGGAGCTGTCGAACCGGCGATTAGGTCGCGGCGGGTGTTTCCAGCCGCAATGCAGCAATTCTATGAACTTGGGCGAGGGCGGCAGCGAATTCGGTTTTTTTATCGTTGCGGATGCGGGCACGAAAGTTTTCGAGGATCTCGCTGCGGAGTTTGCCTTTGACGGCGAGGATGAACGGGAAGCCGAATTTGGCTTTGTAGGCGTCGTTCAGGGCGATGAATTCGGCGTATTCAACGGGCGTGCATTGGTCGAGACCGGCGGAAGTTTGCTCGGCGGTGCTGGCGGCGGTCATCGCCAGTTTCCCGCCAAGGTCGGGGTGGGCGCGCAAGAGGGTCAATTGCGACTCGGTGCCCGATTCATCGACAATCCGCGCCATTTTCGACGCGATGGTTCCGCGCTTGCCCCAGGCCTTTTCCGCCACCCAAGGTGAGTGTTCGTAAATGCCGCCGTAGCGGGTGACGAATTCGTCTTTGGTCATCTTCGGGCTTTCGACAAATATGTTAGGCCGCTAGTGTTCTGCCAAAGGAGCGCGATTTGGAAGCCACATTCCACGAATGGATCAGCCTGTTTCTGCGCTGGGCGCACATTATCGCCGCGATTGGTTGGATCGGCTCGAGTTTCTATTTCATGGGGCTGGATGGGTCGTTAAAGAAACGCAAGGGTCTGCCCAAAGGGGTGAAGGGCGAGAATTGGACCGTTCACGGCGGCGGGTTTTACCACATCGTCAAATATGAGGTCGCGCCCGAAGGGATGCCCGACGATCTGCAGTGGTTCAAATGGGAAAGTTACCTCACTTGGCTGAGCGGGTTTTTCATGCTGGTGGTGACCTATTATTGGGGTGCCAAAGGGCTGTTGATCGACCGGGAAGTGATGGATTTGACGGTCGGCCAAGCGATTGGGATTTCGGTGGGGTCGTTGGCTTTGGGCTGGATCGCCTATGATCTGTTGTGCAAATCACCGCTGAAACGTTGGCCGGTGGCGATGTTTGGCGTGTTGTTTGTCGGGCTGACGGCGTTGGCCTGGGGGTTTGGCGAGGTGTTCTCGGCCCGCGCGGCATGGCTGCATGTGGGTGCCGTGATTGCCACGATGATGACCGGGAATGTGTTTCTGGTCATCATTCCAAATTCAAAGATTGTGGTCGAGGATTTGAAAGCCGGACGGGTGCCGGAGGCGAAATACGGGGCGATTGCCAAGCTACGCTCGACCCACAACAATTATCTGACCCTGCCGGTGATCCTGATGATGGTGTCAAACCATTATCCCTCGGCGTTTGGCCATCCGCATTCCTGGGTACTGATCGCGGCGATATTGCTGATCGGGGCCGTGGTGCGGATCTGGTTCTATCTGCACGAATCCGGCGTGCACGGGGCAGCGCTGCAATGGCAATGGCCGGTGGTGATTGTCGCGGCGATTGGCATGATGTGGTTCTCGACCTGGCGACCCGATCAGGTTTTGGTCGAGGTCGATGCGGCGAAAGCACTGTCGATTGTCGCGGTGCATTGTTCGGGCTGCCATTCGGCCACGCCGACGCGTGAGGGGATCGAGGAGGCGCCGGGGGGGATTGTGTATGACAATCTCGAGCAGATACGGGCGCATGCGCCCAAGATGATAGCACAAGCGGTGATGAGCAATGTGATGCCGTTGGGCAATGAAAGCGGCATGACGCAGGAGGAGCGGGCGGTGTTAGGGGCTTGGTTGCGAGCGGGTGCGCCGGATTGACCCCGTGCAAGGCGGCCCTTATGGACAAGTGCCAAGTTTGACAGGGTTTGATGATGAGCGAAAAGCCAAAGCCGCCACGGTCGTTTCAAGAAATCATTTTGCGTTTGCAGAATTATTGGGCGGCCAAGGGCTGTGCCATTTTGCAGCCCTATGACATGGAAGTTGGGGCGGGAACGTTTCACCCGGCGACGACCTTGCGGGCATTGGGAAGCACGCCTTGGGCGGCGGCTTATGTCCAGCCATCGCGGCGGCCAACCGACGGGCGTTATGGCGAGAACCCGAATAGATTGCAGCATTATTACCAGTATCAGGTGCTGATCAAACCCTCGCCGCCCGATTTGCAGGAGCTGTATCTCGGTTCGCTGGTGGCGATTGGCGTCGATATGGAATTGCACGATATTCGATTTGTTGAGGATGATTGGGAATCGCCGACTTTGGGGGCCTGGGGGCTGGGCTGGGAAGTGTGGTGCGACGGGATGGAAGTCAGCCAGTTCACCTATTTTCAGCAGGTCGGCGGGCATGATTGTCGTCCCGTTTCCGGGGAATTGACCTATGGGCTGGAGCGGCTGGCGATGTATGTATTGGGGGTGGACCATGTGATGGATATGCCGTTCAACGACCCGCGATCGCCTATCCAATTGAAATATGGCGATATTTTCCGTCAGACCGAACAGGAGTATTCTCGCTGGAATTTCGATGTGGCGGATACCGGGGTTTTGTTGCGGCATTTCGAGGATGCCGAGGCCGAATGCGGGCGGATTTTGGCGGTTCCGCTGGAGGATAAGGCCGGGCGCAAGATTGTGATGGCGCATCCGGCTTATGACCAGTGCATCAAGGCCTCGCATTTGTTCAATTTGCTGGATGCGCGCGGGGTGATTTCGGTGACCGAACGCCAGGCCTATATCGGGCGGGTCCGCACCCTGGCCAAGCGCTGTGCTGATGCCTTTGTGTTGACCGAAGCGGGGGGTGGCGGGCCAAAAGATCGCGAGGCCGCGGCGTGAATGGCAAGATCGTTGCAGGGGGCATCGTGGTGACATCGCTGTTGGCCGGTGGGCTGATGTATTGGTTGCAGGTCTATGCGTTTTACCAGCCGGTGACGCTGCCGGCGGCACAGGAAATGCGGCTGACTC
>JANMOK010000203.1:0-2706 GCA_031369165.1 Paracoccaceae bacterium | reverse complement strand
AAGGCGAATGCGCTGTACCGCGACGGATCAAAACTGTCGCAGCCTTTGTCGTCTTCGTTGATCGAGGATGATGAAGATTTCGAGGAAACGCTGGTCACGGCGGCATCGGGCGACCGGGCGATGATCATTGCTGAAAAGCTGGTTGAAAAAATCATCATCAAGGAAGTGGCCGCGGGTCGGGCACGGCTGCCAGAGCGGCGCAAAGGATACACGCAAAAGGCAATTGTTGGGGGCCACAAGGTTTACTTGCGCACTGGCGAATATAAAGACGGGGCTTTGGGTGAAATTTTCATCGACATGCACAAGGAAGGCGCGGCTTTCCGGGCGATGATGAACAATTTCGCCATCGCGGTTTCGGTCGGGCTGCAATACGGCGTGCCGTTGGAGGAGTTCGTTGAAGCCTTCACCTTCACCCGGTTTGAGCCAGCCGGCATGGTGCAGGGGAATGACTCGATCAAGAACGCGACCTCGATACTGGATTATATCTTCCGCGAATTGGCGGTGTCCTATCTGGATCGCACAGACTTGGCCCATATCAAACCCCAGGGCGAGGCGTTTGATGAGATTGGTCGCGGCGATGCAGAGGGGAAGCGCAACATAGCGGAGCCAAGCGAGTCGACTGTGGTTAACTCTATGACAATGCTGGAGAAAATCAAACATGTGTCCTCGTCCGGCTATCTGCGCAAGCGGTTGCCGCAGGAATTGCTGGTGTTGCAAGGTGGGGCGGCTACGGCTTTGGCGCTGGATGCGATGCAGGGCATCGAGGGTTATGGCCTGAATGTTGAAGTGACCGGGACCAGCAGCGTTACCGTGCTGGACCATCGGACCAAGGCGAAAATGCAGGGCTATGAAGGCGATCCTTGTGGTGAATGCGGCAACTTCACCCTGGTGCGCAACGGCACCTGCATGAAGTGCAACACCTGTGGGGGAACCTCTGGATGTAGTTGATATTTAAGCATTTCCAGCAAAAGTGGGTACCGTTTTTGCGGTTCGGAAATGCGAGAAACAAGCGAGACCGGGTGCCTCAGTGGTGGGGACTATAGGGCACCCTCAGCGTTCAGGCCGCAGGCAAAAAACCGAGCAGCGAAACAATCGAGCCTGAAATGCGAAACTGGGGGCGGGAAACCGCCCCCATCTTTTTGCCAATCGTTAACGCCAAAAAACGTATGCACCGGGCGTGCACAATGTGTGCACCGGGCGTGCATACACTTTGGAAATGGGTCCAAAGGTTAATGAGGGTGTGGATAAGTCGCCTAGACGAGTATTTACGCTGCTTTTCGCAAATAGAACGACCTGCCATCCTCTGACGCCAGTTCGCCCATGCGGGTGAGGGCGCGGAGGGTTTTGCCGACGGCGTCTTCGACCTTGCGGCCTTGCGAGAAGGATTGGGCGATGTCGGCGGCTGACAATGGGCCGGTGGCCCGCGCCAGAACCAACGTGACGGCGACGGTTTGGGCGAGGTCGGATTTGGGGAAGGTGGGTTTTTTGAACGCGGCCTTTTCCTCGGCCAAGCCAGCGCCCTTGCCACCGCGCAAGTCGAGCTTTTCGGGTTCGGAACCGAAACGCGGGATTTGATATTCCGGGCGCAGCCAGCGGACCTGACCGCGCGATTCCTCGGCGGCGCGTTCCTTGTTGAGAGCGACGAGGCGGGCGAGGATTTCAGGTTCGGCCAGATCGGCGGGCCAATCATAGGCATGGGCGACGACTTGGTCCAATTGCTCGTGCAGGTGTTTGAGGGTGCCGATCAGGGCGTTCTGCCAGATGGCGTGGTCCTTGGCGTTTAGCGATGATGGGTCGGTGCCGGAGCGCAGGGTTTCCAGCACGTTATACATCTGGGTCAGGGTGATGCCGTGTTCCGCCTGCGCCCGTTTGCGATGGGCGTCGATTTCCTCGGCAAGGGCGGCGATTTCGGTTCGGGTGGTCGGGTCGGGATCGGGGAAGGGGAAGGGGTCGAAGCAGCGGGATTTTGAATATCGAGGGTCGTTGCCCATACCCAGCCAACCGCCGGAACGTATCGCCCAACTTACATGGATGCTGGACGACAGGACGCCGAGGTGGAAAGCATCGGCGGAGGCGATGGCGACCAGCATGTTGTCGGGCAGGATCGCTGCGTCGAGGAACTGGAACGTGCGGTGCTTGGCGGTTTCGACGGTGGCGATGTAGCGGGGCAGGTGGGCGAGGGCGGGGCGAAGGTCTTTGCGGGGTTCGCCGAAAACCCACCAGAGTTTGGCGTAACTGGCGCGGTTATTGGCGTCGCGTTCGGGTTTCACGGTTTGCAGGACGTGCTGATAAACCTCCGGGAAATCGCGCCGCACCTCGGCCTCGCCCAGCCCGAACAGGTCGATGACCATGACATCGCGCGGGGTGTTGGTCAGGTCACGGCCGTTGCGGTAGTGGCGGATGTGGTTTTCCAGACCGGGACGCTTGCCAAGCCCAAGATGCGCGGCTTGGGCTGGGGTGACGATGAAGCCGGAGCCAATCAACTGCATCCCGCGATAGCCAAGACCTGCGTTGGCCAATAGTGGCGATGTTTTCGCCAAGTCCACGCCAACCGTCAAATCGGCGTTGATGCGACCCCGAACCTCCCGCAACTCGACCACCGGCGCGTCGGTGTCGAGGCCGGATTCGCGGGTAACGTCCAGCAGCAGCCCTTCATGGGTTCCCGCCGTGGCCACGGTCATGGCGATGCGGACGGCGGCGGATTCC
>JANMOK010000325.1:0-4273 GCA_031369165.1 Paracoccaceae bacterium | reverse complement strand
TACGGCTCCGGCCTCGCCGTCGGCCGCACCTTGATCGCGGTGGTTGAAAACGGCCAAGAAGCCGACGGTTCCATCGCCCTGCCCGAAGCCCTGTTCCCCTACCTTGGCGGCAAGTACATGAGTGCAGCGGACGGATCGCTGCAATAGCGCGCGACTTCCCTTCTCCACGCGTGGAGAAGGTGCCCGAAGGGCGGATGAGGCTGACTCGAAAGACACACCTCCCAACCATAAAAAATGCAACGAAAACCATGCCTAGACGCGACTCCGCCGCCTGACTAACCTCACCAAAAAAGGCCCGAGCATGCGTATTCTGATCACCAACGACGACGGCATTTCCGCGCCGGGTCTGAAAATCGCCGAGGCGATTGCCAACGACCTTGCCGGTCCGACCGGCGAGGTCTGGGTCGTGGCCCCAGCGTTTGAACAATCCGGCGTCGCCCATTGCGTTTCCTATGTCCGTCCAATGCGGCTCGAACACCTCGACGACAAACGTTATGCCGTCGAAGGCTCTCCCGCCGATTGCATTTTGGCCGGGCTGTTTGAAATCCTCAAGAATTCGCCCCCCGATCTCATTCTTTCCGGTGTCAATCGCGGCCATAACGTCGCCGAAGACGTGCTCTATTCCGGTACCATCGGCGGCGCGATGGAGGGGGCGTTGCACGGCATAAAATCCATCGCCATGTCGCAGTATTTTGGTCCGGAAAATCGCAACTCCAAAGACCCATTCGCAAATGCTGCCGCGCATGGTGCCGAAGTTTGCCGCCAACTGATAACCAAAGCTGATTGGTCCGTCGGCCCCTATTCGACATTTTACAACATCAACTTCCCGCCCTGCGCACCCAAAAAAATCAAAGGCGTCAAATCCACCTTCCAAGGCCGCCGCCAAGTGCCGACTTTCGAGGTCGAGCATCAAACTTCGCCCAACGGTCGCAACTACCTGTGGCTTTCCGGCGGACGCGGTAATGAAACCTCGCAGTCCGGCAGCGATGCGCGCGAGACGATGGAAAACTGGATCACCATAACCCCTTTGCGGGCAGATCTGACTGCACATGATCATTTGAAAGATCTGGCAAATGCTCTTAGATAAGATTTCGCGCTTTACCACACTCAACCCTGCCGAAAGCGTTCACTTGGACGAATCCGAACAAAGGATGCAGTTCATCTTTGCCCTGCGCTCGTCGGGCGTTGTGGACAAGCACGTTCTAGAGGCCATCGAAACCACCCCGCGCGATTTGTTTCTCGATGGCGTGTTCAAGGCCCGCGCCTATGAAGATACCGCACTGCCTATTTCCTGCGGCCAAACCATCAGCCAGCCTACGATTGTTGGCCTGATGACCCAGGCCCTCGAACTCGACCGCCGCTGCAAAGTGCTCGAAGTCGGCACCGGTTCGGGCTATCAGGCGGCAATACTCTCAAAACTGGCCCGCCGCGTTTACAGCATCGAACGCCACCGTCCGCTGGCCCGCGCCGCCCGCAAGCTGATCGACGATCTGGGCCTTGCCAATGTCACCGTCATCACCGGCGACGGGTCACTTGGCCTGCCCGACCAAGCCCCGTTCGACCGCATCATGCTGACCGCCGCCGCCGAAGACCCGCCCGCCAACTTGCTGGCCCAACTCAAAGTCGGCGGCATCATGGTGCTGCCGGTTGGCCAGTCAGACCACGTGCAGCGACTGATCAAAGTCGTAAAATTGGAACGCGGTTGCGACTACCACGAACTCTGCGCCGTCAGGTTTGTGCCGCTGGTCGAAGGTTTGGCCGAAGAAACGTCACATTCGACCTAAGGCCAGCGCGTTTTTGCAGCAGAAAGTCGCGCTGCGCCCGATCACTGGACAGGCCGATTGCCAATTCATAAGCCTCGCTTGCGTCGCGTGTCTGTCCAACCCCGGCAAGCAGATGAGCGCGCGCGGCCCAATAAGGTTGAAACTGGTTTAATACCGGAAATTCGCCCGGCTCTGGCAGCAACGCCAAACCCCGCGCCGCGTTTTCCGCTTCGCCATGCGCAACCGCCCGATTGACGGCAATCACCGGCGAACCAAACTGGCCGAACAACACATCATACAGCAAAGCGATGGCCGGCCAGTCGGTGACAAAACTTGAACGGCGCGCAGCATGCGCCGATTGGATGGCCGCTTCTAACTGATAGCGCCCAAGCACGCCAAGCGTTTGCGCACGACGGAGCAGACTTTCCGCCTCCTCAATCATCGCCACGTCCCAGCAACTGGTTTCCTGATCGCTCAATGGAACGAACTCGCCCTTGCCGCCCTGCCTAGCGTCGCTCCGGGCGTGCAGAAATAACATGAGCGCCGTCAGCCCCAAGGCTTCCGCCGCATCGGGCATGAGTTGGCTAATCAAACGGCCAAGCCAGATTGCCTCATCGGCCAGAGCGCCGGTTGAACTGGCAGGATCAATCCAGGCGGCCGAAAATGCCGCATAAACGGCATCCAGGACGTCATCCAATCTTTCGGCCAAGTCCTCGGCTTCCGGTACCCGAAACGGAATCCCCGCCAGCTTGATTTTGGCCTTGGCGCGCGCCAGCCGTTGCCCCATTGTGCTAGGTGCTACCAGAAAAGCCGAAGCAATCTGCTCGGCGTTCAGACCCAGAATGGTCTGCAAAATCAACGGTGATCGCACCGATTCATCCAAAGCCGGGTGCGCACAGGCAAACATAAGTGCCAGCCGTTCGTCGGGTATCAATTTTTCCTGGGAAATCATCTCGTCCAATTCTTGGGCCAGCATTTTCAAATGCGAAACGCCAGCTTCAAAGCCTTTCTTGCGACGTTGACCATCAATGAATTTTCGCTTTGCCACCGCCAGCAGCCACGCTTCCGGCTTGTCGGGAATGCCCTTTTTCGGCCAGTCCCGCAAGGCAGCAGCAAAGGCTTCCGACAACATGTCTTCCGCCAAAGCGACATCGCGGGTGTGTTTGGCAATATAGGCGACCAACTTGCTATAACTTGTCTGCGCAACGTGCTGCGCCGTTTCAAAAGCCCGTTGATCGCCCAAGGTCAATCAAAGCTCACATCGGCACGACGGCGCGCACTTCCATGGCGCCGTGCGCTGCCCCCGGGCATTTTGCAGCCCAAGCCAGCGCGGCATCCAAATCCTTGGCTTCGATGATATAATATCCGCCCAATTGCTCGCGGCTTTCGGCATAGGGGCCATTCTGGACCTTGGTCTTGCCATCTTTCACCCGCACCGTTGCCGCCGTCGAGGCGCCTTGCAACGGATTTCCGCCAACATAGGCATTCGCCGCCCGCAACGCAGCCGTATAGGCGTTGTAAGCCGCGTACATCTGTCCGCGTTCCGCCTCAGCCATCGCCGTTTGTGCCGCCTCGTCGCCGTATATCATCAACATATATTGCATGATCCAGTCCTTTGAATTTCCGCGCCCACCATGACCGCTGCAGTGATGACGATTGAGTATGATCGATTTTGACAAGGCGGGTAAAGATTCTTGCAAACTTCGGAAAATTGAAACGCTGGCATCGGCATCAATTGCGTATTACACTTCGGCCAAATTCTCGGCTAAACCGGGTTCAGGCATTATTCGACGAGGTAAACATGGTCACTTTGCGGTTTGGCTTTGGCGTGCGCTTTGTGTTGATGGGTGCTTCATTGCTTGCGCTGGAAGCCTGCACGGGTGAGACCAAAGTAAATCTTCCCGCCTTTTTTGATCGCATGGGTGGCGGCAACAACGCCGGCGTCGAATCGGCGAATATTACCCCGACGATGGCCCGGCCTGCGGCCGATGCCCGTGGCGTGATCAGCTATCCGACCTATCAAGTTCTGGTTTCCAGCGACGGTGACACTTTCAACACGATGGCCGCCCGCGTTGGCTTGACCGGCGAAGAATTGGCCCGTCACAACGGCCTGCCTGTCGGCTATCGCGCGCGCTCTGGCGAGATTTTTGCTTTGCCGCGCAATGTTGGCGGCGAACTTGTCGGCGGGGCTGGTGCGTGGAATCCGGCGATTGTCGCGACCGCGATTGATCGCTCAACGGGCACCACCGGAATTGTGCAAGGCAACATCAACCCCACCGGCGTCGAACCGCAGCGCCACCAAGCGCAATCCGGCGAGACGGCTTATTCAATCGCCCGCCTGTACAATGTCTCGGTCACCGCCTTGGCCAGTTGGAACGGACTCGGCCCCGATCTGGCCGTGCGTCCGGGGCAAATTCTGCTGATCCCCGCGGCTTCGCCAACCAGTTCGGTAGCACCGCTTGCCCCGGCTATCGACGTAACAGCACCCGGCACCGGCACCGAAATAACGC
>JANMOK010000201.1:0-8813 GCA_031369165.1 Paracoccaceae bacterium | reverse complement strand
GAAAACATCGCCTTTTTCAAGCCGGTTTCCACGTCCATCCGCACATCGTAGGACACCAAAGTTTGGGCATAAAACGCCGCCCCTTTGGCGAATGTGACCGCCACAATCAAAGCGGGCCCCCACCAGATCACGCCATGCGGGTCACTGGTGAACGCCGCGACCACGCGCTGAATGACCCAAGCATAGGCCCCGGTCAGCAAAGCCACTACAACCATCCAGGCAAAACTCAACAGTACGCGCCCGCGTTGCCCGGCCAGCCAGTCGCGCCAAAGCCGACGATAGGGTCGCGGTTCCGCCTGCTCGCCGAGATCCGTCAAATTGCCCATGCCAATCCACTAATTTCAACCGCTCTCAAATACCACAGCTTTCGCCCTGTTGCACAATTCGCAAATCAGCGCACGCTGCCAGCCGCATAACCACCCTTCCAATCCGCGATTCCCCCCGCTACTCAAGGTGAAAACGGAAACCCGCCCATGTCGCTTTCCTTCGGTCGAGACCTGCTCGCCATCCCCGGTCCCTCGGTCATTCCCGACCGCGTGCTCAACGCCATGCACCGCGCTTCGCCCAATATCTATGAGGGCGATCTGATCGACCTCACCGACAGGATCCTCACCGAGCTCAAATCCTTCGCGGGCACGCAACACCACGCCGCCATCTACATCGCCAACGGTCATGGCACCTGGGAGGCAGCTCTCGCCAATATCTTTGCGCCGGGCGACCAGGCCCTTGTGCTCAACACCGGCAGATTCGCCCTTGGCTGGGCCGCAATGGCCGAACGCATGGGCGTCGCCTGCACCATCCTCGATTTTGGCCAACAAGCGACCATTGACCTCGAGCAGGTCAAAGCCACGCTCAACGCCGACACATCGCACAAATTCAAAGCCGTGCTCGCCATCCACACCGACACGTCCTCATCCGTCCGCAACGACATCGCCGCCCTGCGCCAAACCATTAACGCAACCGGCCATCCGGCGCTTTTGGCCGTCGACTGCATCGCCTCGTTCGGCTGCGACCCGTTCGATATGGACGCCCTCGGCGTCGATGTCATGGTCGCGGCCTGCCAAAAAGGCCTGATGACACCAGCTGGCCTGGGCTTTCTGTTCTGGAACAAACGCGCGCAAACAAATGCCGAAACCACCACCAGACCAAGTGCCTATTGGGACTGGACGCCGCGCATCCGCGGCAGCGACTATTACCACAAATTCGCCGGCACCGCCCCAACCCACCACCTGTTCGCCCTCGGCGAAGCGCTCGACATGATCGCCGAGGAAGGCCCGGCCAACATCTATCTGCGCCACGCCACCCACGCCCGCGCGATCTGGACCGCCGTCGAGGCCTGGGGCACCGGCGGCCCGATGCAGCTCAACATTGACGATCCGGCAATCCGCGCGCATTCCGTCACGACCATCCTGACACCCGGTCACAACGCCACATCGCTGCGTCGCTGGCTGCAGGCCCAAACCGGTCTAACGCTCGGTCTGGGCCTCGGTTTTGAAACCCGCGCCGACCTGATGAACGGTGACAGCGCCTTTCGCATCGGCCACATGGGCCACCACAATCCGGTGATGATTCTGGGGGTGCTGGCCACGCTGGATGCCGGGCTGAAAGCCTGTGGCATCCCGCATGGTCGCGGGGCATTGGAAGCGGCGACCCAAGTCATCGCCGAATCCTAGGATGGGTGCTCTGCACCCATCACCTTGTCGCCGACGATCAAGCCGCCTCGGCAACCTCGCCGTCGCGCGCCGACATCGTCGCACCCAGCCACCAATCGAAACTGTCGAGCATCGCCTTGGCACCGGGCAGGATATTGGCCTCGATGTCACTCATCGGACCGTTACCGCCCATCGGATGCACTTTCATGAAATCGGCACCCTGCACATGCACCCCGGCCCGCACCGGCACCATCTGCAATTCGACCGCGATGCTGCGCAAATGTTCGGCGGCACGGGTTCCCCCGGCGGCACCATAGGACAGTACCGCCATCGGCTTGCGGTTCCACTCGACATAGGCTTGATCCAGCGCGTTTTTCAACGAGGCCGGGATCGAGCGGTTATATTCGGCGGTAACGAAAATGAACCCGTCGAAGCCGGCAAGTTTCTTCTGCCAGGCAACGGCCTTGGGGTTTTGCGACGGCATCCAAAGGTTCGAGGCCATCTCGTCAAAGAACGGCAAATCGAAATCACGCAGATCGACCAGTTCCACTTCCCAGGAGTTGCGCTGGCTGGCCTGCTCGAAAATCCAGTTCGCTGGTTTGTCGGCAAACCGGGTCGGACGGGTGGTGCCGATAATAACCGCGACACGGGGTTTATTTGTCATCATGGTATCCTTATGTTGTCAGGTAACGAATCGTAACCTCGTGTATTTCGGTGCGCAGGGCGACCGGCGCAAGAAGGCACGATATTCATACGAAGGAACGGACATGGCATCAGGTAACGCTCACGAAACCGCCACTTGTCAGCGCATCAGCGAAATGCTGTCGCGGGTTGGCGACAAATGGACCGTATTGGTGATCCGCGCGCTGGGCGATGGCCCGCACCGGTTCAACGCCCTGCGCCGCGAGATCGGCGACATCAGCCAGAAAATGCTGGCGACCACCCTGCGCAATCTGGAACGTGACGGCTTCGTCCGCCGCACGGTAACGCCCACCAAGCCGCCACAGGTCGAATATGCGCTGACAGTCCTGGGGCAAGACCTGCAAGGTCCGGTCGGCACCCTCGCCCGCTGGACTGCCGACAATTCACACCGAATCGAAGCGGCGCGTCTGGCGTTTGACGGCGCGGCGGAACAGGCGGCCTGACTGGCCTATTCCGCACGCCGCGTGATTTCTTCCTGATAGAAACGTTGTTTTTCCGGCCACGTTCCCTTGATATAGGAGATCACCGACGCAATCTCGGCGTCGCTCAAAATCCCTTCGAATGGCTGCATGTCGCTTTCATAGTCCTCACCTGCATAGGGCTTCAGACCAAATTTGATGATGCCGAAAATAACTTCGTCAGTGTGATGCCACGTATGCCCCGATGCATCGTGGGGCGGTGCTGGCATTCGACCATCTTCGTTGGGCGACTTCCAATTGGCCTGCCCTTCAAGCTTCGCACCGTGGCAACTTGCGCAAGCGGTCTCATAGACTATTTGGCCTCGAACAATCTCGTCTGCGCTGCCTTGCGCGTCTAAAACCAGAATTGCCGACACGACAACGCCAACGCCAATCGCCGCGGCAACAAGCGGGCCAAGTCGGCCCGCCCGCTTCCAACTTGTCAATCGCTGCGCTCTCACGGTGTTATTTCCCCAAAAGCTGCCAGTCCAAGCCTCCATTCTCGCTTTGAAATATCTTGTTGTCGTGCGTTGTCAGTGCCAATCGCATCGGTTCATCCGCATCTACAGCCAGATGCAGTGGGATACTTTCGCCGAATCCATTTGACAGCAGTTTCCACTGGCCAAGGTCATTCTCGTTGGACTGCATCAGCCCTTGACCCAGCACGAATACAAAGATCGACGCCTCTTTCACGCTGCGAACCGTTGAAACCACCAGCCCTTCAAATCCAGCGACCAACCAGCTTTGCCCCGAAATCCTCACTCACAAACAAACCGTTCTCCCCGGCTGCGAACAACCGCGAAGCCAAAACAGACGACCCGGCAATCTTGATAGTCTTGACCGGCAGATCACCTGTAACCGCCCAGCTAAGACCGCCGTCGCGACTGACTTGCAACTGGCCATAGTCGCCAAAGATCGTTGCCGGATCGGCCAGACTGACATCCATCTGATGAAAATCGACCGGCCCGCCCGCACCTTCGGCGATCATGCTCCAGGTCGCGCCACCATCGCGCGTCCGCAAAACGCCGGAATTCCCACCCTCGGAAGGATGCCCGCTGCCGTAGTATGACAGGGGGTCCGAAGGATCGACCGAAAATCCCATGTAGTCGTGAATCGGCGACACCCGCGTCGCCTTGCCGTCTTTGTCTACCGCGAAAATTCCGTGATGTGTGGCAAGCAACAACTCCGCCGAACCGGCCCGGTTAAACGCTATTCCGTGGTAATGCGTGTTCTGGCTTAGTTCGGGCAGAGTCTCGGCATTTGCCAATGCTCCGACCGCGAACGTTAAAAACAGTATGGCACCAAGACTTTGGATGAATGTCACGCGCTGCGAGCAAATATTGCTGGAATGTGTTGGAGTATTCGACATGTTGTATGTCTCCTGAATTATTGAACTTCGGCTGTTGAATTTTCCGCAATACCCCGCAACTGACCGGGTATTTCCTGTTGCCCAAAAGCAAAAACTTGGAATGTGCCGATGGCAGCGCCGTTCTTCAAACGCTGTTACAAGGTCAGACTCGCGGTGGCGGATAATCCACGGCCACAAAAGCCGATTTCAACATCGCGCGATTCAAATCAAAAGATCGCCCGATATTTACTACCTGAAGCCGCGGAAGCGCCATTAATGGAGCGGCAACCATCCGTAAAGTCCCACAACTTGCCATCGTTGCACACCCGGCCAAAGCATTGGAATGCACTGACCGGCATGCACCATTATCGTCAGGCATCGTCTGGTCGCAGGCCATCACCTCGGGTGAAAGCAGAGCAGCCGCCATTGCCGGGACTCCCGCTAAGGCGGCAGCAGCAAGAATAGCAAGCGAAAAGACCAAGACTCTCATACATCGAACAATTTCCATTTGAGTATTCAAGTCAATAGCCACCCGCGTCACAACTATGAGATCGATTCACTCGCTGAACTGAATTTCAACGGCCACGGGAAAAAACACTTCCTCCAAATTCGCCCCAACCCCGTCCCGATCCACCACCAGAAAATCCTGCGGCTCGCCCAAAATCAACAACGGATGGTGCCAGACCCCGACGCCATACTGCACGCCTTGATCGCCACGACACCGGAAAGCCCGCAACGCCGACGTTTCCGGCCTCTCTGCCACCACAACCAGCCAGTCCCGCCCGTTCAGCGGCATGAACGCCTGCGTGCCCAGCGGATGCCGCTCGACCATGGCCACTTTCAGCGGACGAACCCGCCCGCGAAAAATCGACAAAATCACCTCCGCATCCGATTCCACCCGCGCCAAGCCATGAAACCGCGTCGTAAACCCGCCATTAATCTGCCGCGCAACCGCAGGATCGGCTTCAATCACGCTCCCAAACGGCGCAAACCCAGCCACCGTCAAAGGCTCGGCATATATCACACCCGTTTCCCGAAAACCCGAAACCGGCTGACACCGCCATCGGGGTGGATGTTCAGTTTCACATGCGTCACCGGCAGAAACGATTTCACTTCAAACGAATGCTTCTTATCCGCTTTCAGCTTGGTTTCACGCAGAAGTTCCGGCCAGAACATCGCCTGGGTTGGTAAACTCGCCTCGTTGCCCCAGTCGACATTGGCAGCTTGAACACTGGCCCGGTCGGGAAAATTGCCTTTGAAATGCGCCGTATCTATTTCAATCTTCTCGATAATCCCTGTCGCCCCCAATGCCACAATGATCCAGTCATTGCCCGGCTCGCGCCGCCGCCGCGTTTCCCAGCCGTCGCCCATGTACTTGCCACGGCCCTCCGACAGCAGCGCCGACACATCGCCATAATGCGCGTTGTTAAAGGCAATGATCCGGCCACCGTTCTTCAGACTCGACAGTTCAACCGAACTTTTGCCTGCCCCCCATTCCGGAACCACATCGCCATAAGCCCGCAACCGCGCCAGGCCGCCGTCGGGATACATCGACACTTTCAGCCAATTCACCGGCTCATTGTGGATGGACGCAGCAAAATGATGCGCCGATGGCCCCAAAGCAGTGGTTGGAACCAGCAATTTCCAATTGCCCAATGGCGAAGGCTCGCTGTCCGATTTCATTGCCCAGACCGAGGCGCCCGGCGGATAATTTCCGGTGAAATGCGCCGTATCAAAGTCAACCCCGGCAACCCGGCCCGTCACGCCCAGTTTAACAATACACCAATCGTGCCCGCCGTCGCGCCGCCGCCGGCTTTCCCATCCGTCCATCCATTTGCCGTTGTCGTCATAGACATCGGGCTTCCAAACCGCCGGCCCCTCGGACAGCATGCGAGCCATCGGCGCGAAAAAATCATCGCTGCAGCGCACCGCAACCGTGCCCATTTTTGGCGAGGCAAGGTTCGCGCGACCGACCGCCCAATCGGGCAAAGGTGCATCGGGCATCAAGATTTCGTCCATGTTTCCCTCGCAAAACCGTTGCCACCAACTTCGCCCGGCGACTGGCGAAGTCAAGCCTCGGCTGTTAAACAGCGCCATGAGCACAACAATTCTTGTCACCGGCGCCACCGGCTTTGTCGCCGTGCATGCCATCGAGCAATTGCTGGCCAAGGGTTACAATGTCATCGGCACCGTGCGCGACCAGCACGATCCAGCCCGCAACGCCCATCTCACCGCATTGCCCGGCACCGAGCGCCTGAAACTGGTCCAGGCCGACCTTCTGGACCCCGATCCCTTCTCGCCGCACAGCGACGTCGACCAAATCCTGCACATGGCCAGCCCCTATGTGATCAACGTCAAGAACCCGCAACGCGATCTTGTGGACCCAGCGGTCATGGGCACTCTGTCGCTATTGCAAGCTGCCGCCAGAAACCCGAGAGTCACGCGCGTCGTCGTCACATCCTCGATGGTTGCCCTAACCGATGAACCAGACGGACGCGTCTTGACCGAGGCTGACTGGAACACCAAAAGCACTCTGACACGGAACCCTTATTACTTCTCCAAAACCCGCGCCGAACGCGCGGCATGGGATTTCATGGCTCGCGAGAACCCGCGTTTCGATCTTGTCGTCATCAACCCATTCTTGGTCATCGGCCCAGCGCATTCAAAGGCCCTCAGTACCTCGTCCGCCATTTTCGCCGACATGCTGAACGGCAAATATCCGGTCATCATGGATTTGAACTGGGCATTTGTCGACGTGCGCGATGTCGCCGCCGCCCACATCGCCGCCCTGGAAACGCCAACGGCCAACGGACGTTACATCTGCACGTCGGAAAACTATTCGATGCGCCAAAGCATCGATCTGATCAAACGCTTGGGCTATCCCACTCGCAAACTGCCCAAACTCGACCTCAGCGGCCCAATCGGCACTGCTTTGATGAAACTCGCCAGCTACACCCAGCGCAGCGGCACCGGCAGCCATCTGCGCAGCCACCTTGGCCGCACCCCGCTCTATGATACCTCCAAGATCAAGGCCGATCTTGGCATCACTTTCCGCAGCGCCGAGTCCAGTATCACCGACACACTCGCCGATTTGGTGAAATGGGGGCATGTCCCGCCAATATTATCTTAGTGACCGCGCGCGCTTGCAAACACCAAACTTGCCGCCCCGATCAGGCCCGAATTATTGCCCAATGCAGCGCGCACGACCGGCGTGTCGCGGAACGCGGGCATCGCGCAAGCCCGCAGGCTCGCCATGATCCCGCTTTCCAGCACCTCAAACTGGTTGGCCATGCCGCCGCCCATGACCAGAATATCGGGGCTATAAAGGTGCAAAAGGCTGGCGAACCCTTGGCCAAGGATTTCGGCTTCTTCACGAACCAACACGCCAGCCAAATCATCGCCCGCCTCCGCAGCCGCAAAAACCGCCGCCGCGGTGATAGGACGGCCATCCTTCCCCAGCGATGTCCGCCCATCGCCGGCTGCCGCCACAGCTGCGCGACGGGTGAATGCCGGTCCGGAACCGTAAGCCTCAAAACACCCGCGATTTCCACAGGCGCAACGTTCGCCACCGCGCATGAACACCATGTGCCCAACGTGCCCTGCCATGCCGCTGCGTCCGCGCACCACACGGCCATCCGCAATCACCCCACCGCCAATTCCCGTGCTGACCGTGACATAGACAACATTCTCCCAGCCCTTTGCCGCGCCGAACGTCCACTCCCCCAGCGCCGCCGCAATCCCGTCGTTCTCCAGCAAAACTGGCAGCGCCAATTTCTCGGCCAACGCGGCCCTTAGCGGAAAATTGTCAAAACCAGCCAGCGTCGGGACAGCCAGCGCAATGCCCTTCTTGGTATCAAGCGGCCCCGGCGACGAAACTCCAGCTCCCAATATTCTTGCAGGTTCAATCCCGACCTTCACCTGCGCCACAAGCGCCTCGATTTGTTCAGTCACGACATCCGGTCCGGCATCGGCCTTGGTCAAATCAGCGATCCGCTGCAAAATCGTGCCGTGTTGGTCGATAAGCGCGGCGCGAATCTGCGTGCCGCCCAAATCGATACCAATGGCAAGCGCGGCGCTCACAGGCTGTGCAGCCAGGCCATGCGCTCGGGCAAACTCGGCGCCCCAAACGCCAGCGAACCCAGAACGACCGTCTCGGCACCCGACTTTCGCAGCAGGGGCACCGAAGTTTCGCGAATGCCGCCATCCGCCGCCAGCACCACGCGGTTTGGCAGGCGCGCCGCTGCGATAATGGTCTTTGCAAAACTCAACCGCTCTGTTGCTTTCGCATCCAACTTCGCGCCCTTGATGCCGATGGCAGTGCCAAGCAGCGTGACCAAGCTTAGGCGCGGCACATATGCTGCAATAGCCTCGACCGGGGTATCGACCTTCAACACCATGCCCGCCGCCACGCCGCGTCGCTCCAGCAGGTCCAAAGCAGCCGCGGCAACGCCGCTGTTTTCAACATGAATGCTGATCAAATCACTGCCGGCATCGGCAAACTGGTTGATCTGCTCCAATAAAATACTGTCTGCCACCATGAGATGGGTATGGATTTTGGTTGCAGTTATCTTTCGCAGTCCCGCCACCAAATCGGGAAAGAACAGCATGGCCGGGGCAAAATGGCCATCGGTTACATCGACGTGCAGCAGGTCG
>JANMOK010000191.1:0-2181 GCA_031369165.1 Paracoccaceae bacterium | reverse complement strand
CCTTCGATCAGGTGCATGGTCAAGGTGAAGCCATCTTCCGACCATTCCCAGCCGTTGGCCAGGTGCGGCAACGGTTCCAGTTCCGCTGCATTCAGCTGGAACATCGGACCAGTTCGGGTCAAACACTCGGACAGGCCGATGTCGATGCCGCCCCAGCCCTGGCTTTGCCCGGCGACATAGTTCCAGCCTTCCGGACGGCCGCCGATGACGTGGCGCATCACGTCGCCGTAGATGCCGATGCCGTCAACCATGTTGCCAGTCTTGAAGACCAGCGGTTCGGCGGGCAGTCTTTCGGCAACCGGCGGCAATTTGCCGGTGTCAACGAAATTGGCCGTCACCCAGTCCGGTTCGTGGTATTCGGGCAGAGCCTTGTATTCCTGAATGTCGGCAAGGCCGACATAGCTGATCGTGCCTTGGGCATCAAATTTGGGCGCTTCCGGCAGTGGTGCCGGTTCTGCCATCTGGGCGAAAACCGCCCCCGATGACAACCCTGATGCCAGTGCCGCGACCGCGGCACCAAGCCAAAGTTTCTTCATTTTACCTCCCCTGATGGGTTGAAACCCACGATTGAGTTCGAGTTGATGGTCAAACAGGCAGACCGGCCTGAATCACCTCACCCAGCTCAGATTTTGGTTCGATAGGTCCATTGCATCAATCCGGTTTCCCCCCTATTATTTCCGGGTTTATCAGCTAGGGCAAATGAATCGTGGATAACCAGCCAGAATCCCTTACGGCCCGCAGCAAGGCCCTAAAACGCGCCCGCGACATTGGCTTGCGCACGCAAGTCTTTGGCCGCTTTGGCATGCGGATATTTCGCCCGATGCTGATGGAACTGGCGCATTGGCATGGGCATATCGAAGCCAATTTCCTGCAATCCGGCAACATGACCTATGTGATGGACGGCGAAGACATCCTCATTCCACCGCGCCGATTGGTGCTGTTTTGGGCCGGTACGCCGCATCGGTTGCACAGGGTTTCATCGGAGCGTGAACTGGACCCCAAGTTGTGCAATATCTACCTGCCGCTCGACGAATTTCTGTCAATGCCGCATATCGCCCGGCTGCAAACCGAATTGTTGAGCGGTGCGATCATCTCGATGCCGGTCGAATTGTGCGATTGGCCGACGCTGGAACGCTGGTATGCCGATTATCGCGACCGAAAGGGTGAGCAGCTTGATTTGATCAAGATGGAAATGAACGCCATGTTCCGGCGGGCATCGCTGGTGCCGTTTGATTATCTTCGCAACCCGCACCGCACCGGTTCACCCAGCGGAATTGTCGGGTCAATTCACGTGCGCCACGTCGTGGCCATGGTGCGGCACGTGCTGGAGAACATCGACAAGAACCTGTCAAATTCAGAAGTAACGCGGGTGACCGGGCTGAACTCAAACTATGCGTTGAGCCTGTTTTCACAAACCATGCACCTGTCGCTGAAAAAGTTTGTCATCCGCATGCGCTTGCTGCGCGCGCGTTCGCTGCTGGTGGAAAGCGACACCGCCATTTCCAACGTGGCGCTGGAATGCGGCTTTGGCTCGGTGACGCAGTTCTACCACCATTTTGCCACCGCCTATGGCACGACGCCGCACCAGACCCGCAGTTTTGGTCTGCCCGCCCGCCGTCCAAACTAGCTTGGCAACAGCGACAGTGCGATTCCCGCGCCGGCGGCGAGCGCCAGGGTGTGAAACGTGCTGGCTTTGAACCAAAAGATTGCCAGCAGCGACGCGGCAACCAACAGCAAGGCGAAAAGATCGACCGAGGCCAATTGCGGCAAATCAACCGACATGCCAAGGCCGCGCCACGTGCTGACCCGGGTAAACACGACGTGGATTGCAAACCAAATGGCCAAATTCAGGATGACGCCAACGACGGCGGCGGTAATGGCGGACAGCGCACCGGTCATCGCCCGGTTTTCCCGCAGTTTCTCGATGAAGGGGGCCCCGAGAAATATCCACAGGAAACACGGCACAAACGTGACCCAAGTGACCAGAACCGAGGCCAAGGTTGCGGCGACATAGGGGTTAAGGCCGCCGCTGTCGCGGAATGCCCCCATGAAACCAACGAACTGCACCACCATTATCAGCGGTCCCGGCGTGGTTTCGGCCATGCCCAGCCCGTCGAGCATTTCCCCCGGTGTCACCCAGCCGTAATTCTGCACCGCTTCCTGCGCCACATAGGCCAGCAC
>JANMOK010000184.1:0-1769 GCA_031369165.1 Paracoccaceae bacterium | reverse complement strand
CGAGGATTCGGAGATTACTTCGTATCTGAACCAGACTTTGGATTCGAACCTGCAGGGCAATATCATTGATCTGTGCCCAGTTGGGGCGTTGGTGTCCAAACCCTATGCGTTTACCGCGCGGCCTTGGGAACTGAAAAAAACCGAGAGCATCGATGTGATGGATGCTTTGGGGGCGAATATCCGCATTGACGCCAAAGGCCGCGAAGTGATGCGGATTTTGCCAAGGAACCACGACGGCGTGAACGAGGAATGGATTTCCGACAAGACCCGGTTCGTTTGGGACGGTCTCAGGCGGCAACGGTTGGATAAGTCGTTCGTGCGGAAATCGGGCAAGTTGGTGGCGGTGTCTTGGGATGAGGCGTTCAAGGCGGTTGTGAAGGCGGTTCGCGGTAAAAAGATTGCCGCTGTGGCTGGGGATTTGGTACCGGTTGAGGCGATGTATGCGCTGAAGACGCTGGTGTCGGGTCTGGGCGGCTCGGTTGAATGCCGGGTCGACGGGGCGAAATTGCCGGTGGGCAATCGGTCGGCCTATGTCGGGACGGCGCGGATCGAGGACATTGATGCGGCGCAGCGGATCATGCTGATCGGCTGCAATCCGAGGGTTGAGGCACCGGTTTTGAACGCGCGAATTCGCAAGGCCTGGCTGAACGGTGCCCGCGTAGGCGTGGTCGGGCCGATGGTCGATTTGACCTATGACGTGGTGCATCTGGGGACCGGCCGCGAGACTTTGGCGGCGATGAATTCCAAGCCGCATGAGGATTCGATTGGCAAGAATTCGATAGTGATCGTTGGGGCTGGAGCGTTGACGGGGGCCGATGGTGCAGGTGTTCTGGCGGCGGCGATGAAGTTTGCCGAATTGACCGAAAGCACGTTCATGGTGCTGCAAACGGCGGCTTCGCGGGTTGGTGGCATGGATATTGGCTTTGTCAGTGCCGACGGGATTTCGGGGGCTGAGGTGGTGTATAACCTTGGATCCGATGAAGTCGAAATTCCCGCTGGTCCGTTGGTGATCTATCAGGGATCGCACGGCGACAAGGGTGCGCATCGGGCGGATGTGATTTTGCCGGGCGCGGCCTACACCGAGGAATCGGGGATATTTGTCAATACCGAGGGCCGCCCGCAGATGGCCAACCGCGCCGGGTTTGCGCCCGGCGAGGCGAAGGAGAACTGGGCGATCATCCGGGCTTTGTCGGCGGAATTGGGAGCGGTTTTGCCTTGGGACAGTCTGGCGGCATTAAGGGCTGCGATGTTTGCTGAGTTTGCGCATTTGGCGATGATGGATGTGGTGCCAGTGAATGAATGGAAGCTGGAGAAATCGGGCAAGCTGGGCAAAGGGGATTTTGGGCCTTCGGTTGACGATTTCTACCTGACCAACCCGATTGCGCGGGCTTCGACGGTAATGGCGGAATTGAGCCGACTAGCGGCAGCGCGGCATTTGCCGATAGCGGCGGAGTAGGGGAGTGGGGTTCTTTTCGACTTATCCCGGCATTTTCCTGCTCATCCTTGGCCAATGCCTGTTGGTGACGGTGCTGATCCTAATTTCGCTGGCGTTCCTCATGTACGGCGACCGCAAGGTCTGGGCGGCGGTGCAGTTGCGGCGGGGGCCGAATGTGGTCGGGCCTTGGGGGTTGTTGCAGAGTTTCGCCGATTTCATCAAATACATCGTCAAGGAAATCGTCATTCCGGCGGGGGCCGACAAGATTGTTTTACTGCTGGCGCCGCTGACGACGTTCGTTTTGGCCACCGTCGCTTGGGCGGTGATTCCGTTC